>JANYBA010000364.1 GCA_025360985.1 Gammaproteobacteria bacterium
GACTGCAACAGCTCGATTTCGCCGACGCCGCCGTGGCCGAGCCGTTCCAGATGCCCGTGGCGGAGATCGAAAAGGCCGCGGTCGTCGTGCTGGTCGGCTGCAATATCCGCCACGAAGTCCCGCTGCTGCACCAGCGCCTGCACAAGGCCAGCAAGCGCGGCGCGAAAATCTTCGCGATCAATCCGGTCGATTTCGAGTTCAGCTTCGACCTCGCTGGCAAGCAGATCGTTGCGCCGTCGAAACTGGCTTCGGCCTTGGTCGATGAGGGCATCGCGTCGGCGTTGAAGGCGGCCAACGGCAATGCCGTGATCGTGCTCGGCGAGTTGGCCGAGAACCACGCCCAGGCTTCGCAGATCCACGCCGCCGCCCGCGATTTGGCGCAGGCTACGGGCGCGCGCTTGAATCGCATTCCCCAGGGCGCCAATGCGCTCGGCCTGGCTCGCCACGGCGTGTTGCCGCAGGGGCAGGGCCGCCATACTGACGCGATGCTCGATGGCTCGCTCAAGGCCGTCGTGCTGTACGGCATCGAGCCGCAATTCGATTTCGCCGACGGCGCTGCTGCCCTCAAGGCGCTGGCCGGCGCCAAGGTCGTCGCCTTCACTGCCTACGCATCGGACGAGTTGAAGAAGCTGGCCGACGTGATCCTGCCGATCGGCCTCTTGCCTGAGATCGAAGCAACGCTGACCAATGTCGACGGCGTCGATCAATCCACCAGTGCTGGCGGCAAGTTGCCGGGTGAGGCCCGCGCCGGCTGGCGCGTGCTGCGTGCACTCGCCGACAAGCTCGGTCTCGCGGACTTCGCTTTCACCGACCTCACGGGGCTGCGCGCGGGATTGCGCGCCGAGTCGGTGGTCAGCGGCACCGGCGTTGCCAGCGCGATGGCGTCCACGCCGGGCCTGGAACGGATCGTGTCGACGCCGATCTATCGCGCCGACGCGGTGTTGCGCCGGGCGACGGCCCTGAATTCGCATCCGCTCACGCTCGGCGCGCGTGCCGTCCTGCATCCGGAAGAGGCGCTGGCGCTTGGACTGTCGGAAGGCGCCATGGCCAAGGTCGGCGATGGCGTTGGCTCGGCGGCCTTGCCGGTGGCGATTTCGTCGCGCGTTCCGCGCGGCGCGGTCTGGATCGAGTCGGGATACGAAGCGACGGCGCCGTTGTCGCCGGGCGCCCGCCTGACCGTGGCGAGGGCCTGACGTGTTCGATTTCCTGCGCGATTTCCTCCTGCAATACGGCGCGATCGGCACGCTGCTGTGGATGCTGCTCAAGGTGCTGGTCATCGCCGTGCCGGTGATCGTCGCGGTGGCCTTCTACACCCTGTTCGAGCGCAAGGTGATCGGCTGGATGCATGTGCGCCGTGGCCCGGTCTATGTCGGCCAGCTGATCCCGGGCCTGGGCCTGATCCAGGCCTTCGCCGACGTGTTCAAGATGCTGTTCAAGGAACTGATCATCCCGGCCAACGCCAGTCCCTTGCTGTATCGGCTCGCGCCCTTGATCGCCCTGGCGCCGGCGCTGGCGGCCTGGGCTCTGATCCCGTTCGGACCGGGCGATCACGGACCAACCGTGCTCGCCAACGTCAACGCCGGCATCCTGGCCTTGCTCGCGCTGACCTCGATGGGCGTCTACGGCATCATCCTCGGCGGCTGGGCCTCGAACTCGAAGTACGCGATCCTCGGCGCGTTGCGCTCCGCCGCGCAGGTGATCAGCTACGAAATCGCCATGGGCTTCGCCCTGGTTGGCGTGCTGGTCGCTGCCGGCAGCATGAACCTCACCGACATCGTGCAGGCGCAGGCCGGCGACCTTGGCATCGGCGAGTGGTTCGTCTGGCCGCTGCTGCCGCTGTTCCTGGTTTATTTCATTTCCGGCGTCGCCGAGACCAATCGCGCTCCCTTCGACGTCGCCGAGGGCGAGTCCGAGATCGTGGCCGGCTTCCACGTCGAATACTCCGGTTCGGCGTTCGCGATCTTCTTCCTGGCCGAATACGCGAACATGATCCTGGTCAGCTTCCTGGCCTCGTTGCTGTTCCTCGGCGGTTGGCTGTCGCCATTCCCCACGACCTGGGGATTGCTGGGTGTCGGCGGCTGGTGGTGGCTGTTCGCCAAGGCGCTGTTCTTCGCGTTCTCCTTCATCTGGTTCCGCGCCAGCTTCCCGCGCTATCGCTACGACCAGATCATGCGGCTGGGCTGGAAGGTGTTCATCCCAATCACGATCGTCTGGATCTTCGTGACGGCCGTGGCCGCGTACAACAACTGGTTCGTCCTTGGGGCATGAGCAAGCCATGAACCGCATCGCCAACTACCTCAAGAGCCTGATGCTGCTGGAATTCATCCAGGGCCTGTGGCTGACCTTGAAATACATGTTCAAGCCGAAGTACACGCTGAACTACCCGTTCGAGAAGCTGCCGCAGTCGCCGCGCTTCCGCGGCCTGCACGCGCTGCGCCGCTATCCGAACGGCGAAGAGCGCTGCATCGCCTGCAAACTGTGC
>JANYBA010000366.1 GCA_025360985.1 Gammaproteobacteria bacterium
TCTTGGTCATTGCGATGCCTTTTTTTGCCCCCTCCCCTGCTCGCAGGGGAGGGTTGGGGTGGGGTCGACGCTTGTCGGTGGATTTCGTTGAGTACGAGTTCAGTTTCACGCAGTATCTGGTCGTTCCAGAATCTCACGACGCGATAACCATTGATTTCAATCAGACCCGTCCTTTTCTCATCGTAATGCGTTCGTGCCAGATGCTGACCACCGTCTAGTTCGACCACCAACCGCACCTCGATACACACGAAGTCCACGATGTAACCTGCAATTGGGTACTGCCGCCGAAACTTCAGCCCATGTATCTGTCGTCGGCGCAGCCGTAGCCAAAGCATGCGCTCGGCGTCGGTCATCTCGCGGCGCAAGCGACGCGCGTTTTGCCAGATTCGCTGCAAACCCCTACCCCCTCCCAACCTCCCCCTGCTGGCAGGGGGAGGAGACATTCGGCCGCGTACCGAACTGGAGCGTGACCCAGGAGTTTGCGAACGTCCGTAGTCCATCACTGAACTGGGCGTCGGGGATTGCTGCGTCAACTCTGCCGCGGCCATGCGGCCAGGAAAGCGCCGAGCGCGCCAAGTCCGGCGAGCCAGGTCGCGGCGGTGAGACCAACGACGCGCGGGCCGCCAGCGTCGTAAACAAACAGCAAGGCGGCGACGATCAGCAGGCCGGTACCAAGGATGGCGAACACCGTCTGCCGTTGGCCATCGCGGGAGATCCGCGCCAGCTCGGCCAGTTCGTTCGACTGCATGCGCAACGAATGCGTGCCGTCGACCTGCTGCGCCAGCCAGCTGCGCAGCAATCGCGGCATGTCCGGCGCCTGCGTCACCAGTTCCGGCAGGCGCTTGCGGAATTCCGCCAGCAGGCTGCGCGGGCTGTAGCGTTCGCGCAGGATGGCTTCCAGCACCGGTTTGGCGACCGCCCAGATATCGAGATTCGGGTCGAGCTCGCGGGCGACGCCTTCGACGTTGAGCAGGGTTTTCTGCAGCAGGATCAATTGCGGCTGCAGGGTCAGTTCGTAGCGTTGCGCGGTCTTGAACAGCTTGACCAGCACCTCGGCCAGCGAGATTTCCGACAGCGGCCGGGTGAAGTAGGGCTCGCAGACCGAACGCGTCGCCGCCTCCAGTTCGTCCAGGCGCAGGTGCGCCGGCATCCAGCCGGCCTCGACGTGCAACTCGGCGATGCGCCGGTAGTCGCGCTGGAAGATCGCCATGAACTTCTCGGCCAGGAAGTACTGGTCGCGCGCGGCGAGCTGGCCGACGATGCCGAAATCCAGGGCGATGAAGCGCGGGTTGTCCTTGCGTTTCGCGTCCACCCAGATATTGCCGGCGTGGGCGTCGGCGTGGAAGAAATTGTCGCGGAACACCTGCGTATAAAACACACGCACGCCCTTGGCGGCGAGTGCCTTGCGGTCGATGCCGGCGGCGTCGAGCGCAGCGGTGTCGTCCGAGCCGATGCCGTACACGCGTTCGAGCGTGAGCACGGTTTCGCTCGACAACGGCCAGTGCACCTCCGGTACGTACAAGTCGTCGGAATCGGCCCAGAGTCGACGCATCAGGCTGGCGTTGGCGCCTTCGCGGAGCAGGTCGAGCTCGGCGTGCAGCGTCGTTTCGATCTCGGAAACGATTTCCTGCGGGCGGATCTTGTCGGCGCTCGGATGGTGCCGGTCGGCCAGCGCCGCCAGGCTGCGCAGCAGGGCGATGTCGGCTTCGATCTGCGCGCGGATATTCGGCCGCAACACCTTGACCACCACTTCGCGGCCGTCGTGCAGGGTCGCCGGATGCACTTGCGCGATCGAGGCCGAGGCCAACGGCGTGGCATCGAAGCGCGCGAACAGCTCGCCGACCGGCTTGCCCAGCGCGCGTTCGATCTCGGCCACTGCCAGTTCGCCGGGGAAGGACGCGACCTGGTCGCGCAACAACGCGAGTTCATCGGCGATGTCGGCCGGCAGCAGGTCGCGGCGCGTGGACAGGATCTGGCCGAACTTGACGAAGATCGGGCCGAGTTCCTGCAGGGCCAGGCGCAGGCGCTGGCCACGCGGCAGCGCGTCTTCTTCGCGGCGCGTCGGCGTGAACGGGCGCAGCAGCCACAGCCAACGTCCGAACGCGGTGTCCTCGAGCAGGCCGTCGAGCCGATGCTTGAGCAGGACGCGGGCGATGCCGACGGCGCGGAAAACCGACTTCATGCCCCGCCCCGCGTGCGCAAATTGGCCAGGCGTGCCGCCAGGCGTTCGGCGCGATCGCGCAAGGCGTCGACGTCGTCGTGGAAGGCCGAGAGTTCGGCCTTGCCGAGGACATCCCGGCTCTCTTCGGTCAGGAATTCGGCGGCATCGCGGGCGAGGTTGCCGGCGACGCGACGACCGCCGCGCAGGCCTTCGCGCAGCCCGCGCGCGATTTGCGGGCCAAGGATCGGACCGAAGGCGTCGGCGAAGGGCTTGTCCCAGTCGGGATCGAACCGTTGCGCCAATCGCTGCAGCGTCCGCGCCAGTTCGGCATCGCCGTTGAGGCGCAGCTTGCCGACCGGCGTGCTGTTGGCCGGGCGCAGGAACGGCAGCTGCGAGAGCAGCCCGCCCAGCGTGGCGCGCAGACCGAGGTCGGGCTCGGTCGTGGCGTCCGGCGGCCCGACTTCCAATTGCTCGCCGCGGACGGTGATCGACAGCGCCAGGTCCGGCGCCGACAGCGCCAGTTCGATCCGACGGCCGTCGAGTTTCGCCAGCGCGGCGCGCGTGTCGGGATCGAGCGCGAGCAGCCCGTTCAAGGCTGCTTCCAGGGCGCGGCCAGCGACCGGCTTGAGCGAATTCAATGGCGAAGGACGGGCATTCATTCGCGCATTGTAGCCGCCAAGCGGCGCAGGCCTTCGGCGATGCTCACCTTAGGCACGTAGCCGAAATCGCGCGTCGCCGGCGCCATGTCGTACCAGTGCGTGGTCGAGAGCTGCTCGGCGAGGAATCGCGTCAGCGGTGGCTCGCCCTTGAGCGGCAGGACGTGCCAGGCCGCCTCGCAGATCACGCCGATGGCGTATGCCGCGGCGAAGGGCAGGGTCTTGTCCACCGCCGGCGCGCCGCCCGCCACGAGCAGGGCATTGATGATCTCGCGCGCCGGCATCGGCTCGCCGTTGGAAATGAAGTAAGCCTTGCCGGCGCACGCGGCGTTTGGGGCGAGCGCGGCGAAGGCGTCGAAATGCGCTTGCGCGGCGTTGTCGACGTAGGTCGTGTCGATCCTGTTCTGGCCGCCGCCGACGAAACGCAGGCGGCCGGCCTTGGCGCGTTCGACGAGGCGGGGCAGCAACTGGTTGTCCCCCGGGCCCCAGATCAGGCGCGGGCGCAGCGAAACGGTCGCGAGGCTCGCGTCGTTCGCGGCCCGCACGGCTTTTTCGGCAATCGTTTTCGTGGTCGCGTACGGCGCCTTGAAATGTTCGCCGTAGGGCACGGTTTCGGCGGTGCCACCTTCGACCGGATGGGTCGCGCGATGGGTCACGCTCGGCGTCGAGGTGTAGACCAGCCGGCCGATGCCGTGACGGCGGCAGGCGGCAAGCACGTTTTCCGTGCCGAGCACGTTCGGTCGGAAATAACTCTCGTAACTACCCCAGGCGCCGGCCTTGGCGGCATTGTGGAAGATGGCATCGGCGCCGGCGCTCGCGCGCAACACCGCGTCGGCATCGGCAAGGTCGCCCAGCACCTGGCGCACGCCCAGCGTATCGAGCGCCAGCGAGCGGCCCCGCTGGAAACTGGTGACCTCGTGGCCGCGCTCCAGCAATCCGCGGCATAGCGCCAGGCCAAGGAAACCGCCGCCACCGGTGACGATTATTTTCATTTTTGCTTCCGCAATTGCTTTTGCGCCCAGGCCGCGAGGATCTCCCGGCCGATCTTGGCGTTGTGGCGAATATCGACCGGAAACTTCGGATGCACGAAGAAGGTCTCGATGCGCGCCGTGTGCACGAATCCGAGGCCGGAATTCCGCACTTCGTCGACGATGCGTTCGTGCTGGTCGCGCTTGATCCCGGGCCGCAGTTCCAAGCACAGCACCGGCGATTGCCGGCCTTTCTCGCCGACGCCGACCAGGGCGCTGCGCCGCACGTCGGGGTGGCGGTTGAACACCGGCTCGACCTGTTCGGTGTACAGGCCGCCAAGTTCGGTCAGCACGCGCTGGGACTTGCGCCCGCAAAACCACAGCCGCCCTTCGGGATCGAAGTAGCCGAGGTCGCCCATGCGGTGGACGATGCGTTCGCCACCGCTCGCTTCGCTCGCGCCCGCACCCCAACCCTCTCCCGCACGCGGGAGAGGGAGTTTTTCCACGATTTTTGCCAGAGCCGTGGCTTCCGGCCGACGGAAATATTCGTCGGTCACCGACGGACCGGCGACGCTGATCTCGCCGATCTGGCCGCGCTGGACTTCCAGGTCCTCGCGCCACTCGGCGATGGCCTCGTCGCTGATGCCGATGATGCGCACCTCGTTTGGCGGCACCGGCCGTCCGACGCAGGTGCCGGCGCCGTGCTCGGTGGCTTCGCGCGTTCCCCGCAGTTCGCGGCCTTCGATCACCGCCACCGGCAAGCACTCGGTGGCGCCGTACGGCGTCCACAGTCGCGCGTCTTCCGGCAACAGGGCGCGCATCCGTTCGACCACGTCGGGCGGCACCGGCGCGCCGGCCGAGGTCACGCGTCGCACCGTCGGCAGCTTCGCGCCGTGGCGGGCGAGCACATCCACCAATGCCGGCGAACCGAAAAGCTGGGTGACGCCGAAGCGCTCGATCGCGGCCAGCAGCTTGCGCGGATCGGCCCGGGCTGGGTGGGTCGGATCCATGTCGGGAATGATCGAGGTCAGCCCCAGCGCCGGATCGAACAGGGCGAACGGCGGAAACGTCGGCAGGTCGACGCCGCCGGCTTCCATGCCGAAGGCCTCGCGCAGCATGTCGATCTGCGCGATGAAATGCCTGTGCCGGTAAACCACGCCCTTGGGCAGGCCGGTCGAGCCGGAGGTGAACAGGATCGCGGCAATCTCGTCGGGCGCGGTCTCGGCCAACTGCGGCGGCGCGAAGCGACCGGTGTATTCGACCTCGGTGAGCGTCTTGCCGCCGCCCCAAACACCGCGCTTGCCGACGGTCACATGGATGCGCGCCGACCGCGCCCAGCCGAGCAGGCGCCGCGCGACGTGCGCGAGCGGGATGCCGATGAAGCCATCCGGCGCGACTTCGGCCAGGCAGCGCTTGAGCGAGGATTTGGCAATGCCCGGATCGACCAGCACCGGCACCGCCCCGGCCTTGAACAGGGCGAACATCAGCAGGAAGAATTCCGGCGAAGGCCGCACCATCACCACGGTGCGCGTGCCGCGGCCGATGCCGACGCGGGACAGGCCGTCGGCGATCGCGTTCGAGCGATCTTCCAATTGGCGATAGGTCAAGGCGACGTCGTAGCGCGCCAGGCCATCGAGCCCGCGCGAACCCGGGCAGCGCATCGCGACCTGGTCGCCGCGCTCGGCGGCCATCTTCGGCAGGATCGCGGCGATGTTGCAGGTTTCAGCCATGGCCTATTGTGCCGCACGGCGTTCGCTGTTGTAGGAGCCAGCTTGCTCGCGACACAGGGTCAAATGCATTCGGTCGCCAGCAAGCTGGCTCCTACACGGGATTCCGATCCAGGAAGTCCCGGATCGCCGGCACCAGTACCTCGTGCTTGTCCTCAAGCACGTAATGGCCGGCGTCGGCGAAGACGTGTTGCTCGGCCTGCGGCAGCGCGCGCTGGAAGCCGGCGAGGAAATGCTTGTCGAAAACGAAATCGCGCAGACCCCAGCCGAGGAACGCCGGGCGGTCGGAATAGCCGGACAGGGCCAGGCCGGCCGCTTCGACCAGCGGCCAGGCGCGATCGCCGGGCGCCAACGGAATGTCCTGCATGAAGCGCAGCGTCGCGATGGCATCGTCCCAGCCGTCGTAGATCGCGCTATAGGCGTGGCGTACGTCGGCCGAAAGCTTGCGCGTCGTGCCGAAGCGCGCGGCGCCGCCCGCGAACAGGTTGAAACGGCGGATCGCCCAACCACCCAGTTTCGAGTCGCGACCCAGGCGCAGGCGCCAGGGCATGCGCTTGGCCGACGGCAACGGAAATGCCGAGGTGTTGAGGATGACCAGGCGCTTGACCCGGTCGCTGCGCGCGAGCGCCCAGCCGAAGCCGATCATGCCGCCCCAGTCGTGCACCGCCAGCGTCACCGGTCCGGTGACGCCCAGGTGTTGCAGCAGCGCCTCGAGGTCGTCGATGCGCGATTGCAGCGTGTAGGCGTACTTCGAATCGTCGGGCCGGTCGCTCAGGCCCATGCCGATGTGGTCGGGCACGATGCAGCGGCGTCCTTGACCAGAAGCCGGGTCGCGCAGTCCGAGCACCAGGTGGCGCCAGTAGAAGCTCCACGACGGATTGCCGTGCAGCATGACCACGACTTCGCCGTCGCGCGGGCCTTCGTCGAGATAGCTTTGCGTGAGGCCATTCGCATGCACGAAAGCCTTCGGTTCGAACGGGTAGTCGGGAAAGGGGCCCCGCGCGCGCAGGCGCGCCTGCGCAGCAGTCACCAGACGACTTCGGCCATCGAGCAATTCAGGCCCGAGCCGATGCCGAGCAGGGCGACGCGATCGCCCTTCTTCAGGCGGCCGAGTTCCTTGAGCTTGCTCAGCACGATCGGCACCGACGCCGGGCCGATGTTGCCGTGCTCGTTGAAGATGGTCAGTACTTTCTTCGGGTCGATGCCGAACGCCTTGATGAAGGCCTCGGTGTGCACCTTGCTGACCTGGTGGATCACGAACTGGTCGAGTTCCTCGACCGCCCAGCCGAGCGCCAGTCGCGCGGCGATAAAAGTTTTCTGCGCCAGCTTCAGGCCTTCGATCAGCAGCATGCGCGTGTCGGTGACCATGCGATCGAGGTTGCCGCGGCACAGCGAATTCCATTCGGTGGCGGCGCGATTGACGCCGCCGCGGTAGCGCGGCGCGTCCGGCACGAGCTCGGCGCGCGCCATCACCATGGCGGCGGCGCCGCAGCCCAGCGTCAGCGACGCCAGCTCGTTGCGGAACTGGTCCTCGGTCACGTCCGGCGCCGACAGGCGGTCCATCGTCTTCTTGTAGACGAGGTTGGCGGTTTCGCCATCGACGACCAGGGCGTATTCGATCTCGCCGCGCTCGATCATCCGGCTGGCGATGTCCATGCCGTTGAGGAAGGCCAGGCAGGCGTTGGCGACGTCGAAGTTCTGGCAGTTTTCGCCGAGCCCGAGGTTGCCGGAAACGATCGAGGCCGTGGACGGCTCGAGGTAGTCCCGGCTGACCGAAGTGTTGACCAGCAGGCCGATCTTGTCGCGCGCCACCCCAGCGTCGAGCAGGGCTTTTTCCGCCGCCAACGTCGCGGCATCCGACGACTGCATGTGGTCGTCCCACATCCGACGGGAATAAATCCCGGCGATGTCCTGCAGGACGTCGGTCTTGATGCCGAGCCGGTCCATGGTCGGTTGCAGCCGGGCATTGATATCGGCCGACGACAAGGCGTGCGGGGCGTCGATATGCGCGAGACCGGCGATGGCAACGTGCTGGAACAGCATGGGCTTGGCCTGGGGGGAAACCCTGCAAACTTACTCGTTTCAGCCGCTTAGCTCAACCTAAATGGCGTCGAACTGCGCTTAAGTCGACGCTTTTGCCCGGCACCGGAAGGCAAAAAAACGCTGCGCGCCGTCGGCCGGCTCGGCCTTGGGCTGGACGGTGTCGGCGCCCAGGCCGGGCGCCTCGTTGCGGGCCAGGGTCTCCAGCTCGTCGCGAACCCGGATCGCGTCGCGCGAGTAGGGGCCCAGCCGGTCCTTGACCGACACCTCGATCTCGCCACGCCGTTCGCAGGCGGAAAGGTCGGCGCCGAGCTTGGCCACGCGCACGTTTTCGGCGCCGGGCGCCATCTTGACGAAGGTGCAGGCGGAGGCGAGCAACGCAGTCGCTGTCGCGGCCAGTAGCAAATGCGATGGAGTCGTCATGGGTCGGGGCGTCGATTTTGGGGGTCGCGCCATCCTAGTCGCGTTTTCCGCCGCCACGACTGTCCGCGCGTTGCTGCGGACAGCCGGCGGACAGCCTTCGAAGCGACGCGGACAGTTCCTTGCGCGCCCATCTGCCTGTTTATGCAACCAAGTTCCCTTGGCACGCATCCTGCTATGTACGAACAAAGCGCACCAAGCCCAACCGACCCACCACCGCATTACGGAGAGCCGCCATGTCACTGACCACCCAACTGCTGCGCGGCGCCTTCGCGATGTCCATGCTGCTGATGTTCGCCCTGCTCGCCTTGGCGGCCACGCCGGGCGTGCCGCGCATGGCCTTGCAGGCCGACGCGGCCACGGCGCGACCGCTGGTCTGCCGGGTCGAAGTGGCGCATACCCGGATCCTGCTGCTCGCGCAGACGCCGGCCGACCTGGAAACCCCGGCGCGCTGGAGGCAGGCCTGCCGGGCGTAGATACTGACGGGATGATCCACGTCCTGCTGCTTGCTCCGGAAATTCCGCCCAACACCGGCAACGTCATCCGTCTTTGCGCCAACACCGGCGCGCAGTTGCATCTGATCGATCCGCTCGGATTCGAACTCGACGATGCCCGCCTGCGTCGCGCCGGCCTCGACTACCACGAATACGCCGACGTCCATCGCCACGCCACCCTGGCCGACTGCCTGGCGCAGCTCGGCGCGCCGACGGTCTACGCGTTCACGACCCGGGCCGGGCGCCGGTTCGACGCGGCGGAATTCCGTGCCGGCGATGCCTTGTTGTTCGGTTCGGAATCGCGTGGCCTGCCCGATGCGGTGGTGGCGTCATTCCCGGAGTTGCAGCGCCTGCGCCTGCCGATGCGCGCCGGACAGCGCAGCCTGAACCTGTCCAACGCGGTGGCGGTCGCGGTGTTCGAAGCCTGGCGGCAACTCGGTTACGTCGGCGCCGACCCACGATGACGCAACTGCCTCGGCACGACGCGAAGCGGCTCAGCCGAACAGCCCTTCCGGATACTCGGGTTTCTGTTCCCGCGCCAGGATGATCTTCAGGCCTTCGGCTGGCGTGATCTCTTCGTGCAGCACGCGTTGCACCAGCATGGAAATCGGCAATTCGATGCCGTGCCGCTGCGCCAGGCGCATGACTTCGTCCACCGTCTGCACCGACTCCACGACCTGGCCGATCTCCGCCACCGCGGCGCGCAGCGATTGCCCGCGGCCGAGCGCAAGACCCAGCCGCCGGTTGCGCGACAGGTCGCCGGTGGCGGTGAGCACGAGGTCGCCGAGGCCGGCCAGGCCCATCAGCGTTTCGGCGCGTCCGCCGATCGCGGCGTTGAGACGCAACATTTCATTGAGGCCGCGGGTGATCAGCCCGGCGCGCGCGTTCAGCCCCAGGTTCATGCCGTCGGCGATGCCGGTGGCGACCGCGAGGACGTTTTTCATGGCGCCGCCGAGTTCGGCGCCGAGCATGTCCGAACCGGTGTAGGCGCGGAAGGCCGGGCCATGCAGGGCCTCGGCCACGGTCTGGGCGAAGTCTTCTGAATCCGAGTGCACGGTGACGGCGGTCGGCAGTCCGACCGCCACTTCCTTGGCGAAGGACGGGCCCGTCACCACCGCCAAGGGCACATCGGCGCCGAGGCATTCGGCCGCGACCTCGTGCAGGAAGCGCCCCGAGCCGGGCTCGAAACCCTTGGTCGCCCAGGCCACGCCGACGCCCGGGCGGCGGTGAGGGGCGAGCGCGCACAGCGTGGCGTTGAAGGCGTGGCTGGGCGTGACCACCAGCAAAAGGTCGGCGCCGGCGACGGCATCGGCCAGATCATCGGTGGCGCGCAGGGACTCGGGCAGGGCGATGCCGGGAAGGTAGCGGGCGTTCTCGTGATGCGCGTTGAACCGTGCGACCTGCGCCGGATCCCGACCCCAGAGCGAGGTCGGGTAGCCGTGGCGCGTGAGCAGCGCCGCCAGCGCCGTTCCCCAGGAACCGGCGCCCAAAACGGCGATGGCAGGCTTGGCGGTGCTCATGGCCCCGCTCGGTCGATCAGGCGTTGCCGCCCTCGGCCAGGGCGACCGAGCCCTGGCTGGCCCCCTGTTCCGAGCGGCGGCGCATGCCTTCGGCGTACAGGGCTTCGAAATTGATCGGCTGCATGTAGAACGGCGGGAAGCCGCCGCTGGTGATCAGGTCGCTGATCGCCTGGCGCACGTAGGGGAACAGCACGTTCGGGCAGTAGGTGCCGAGCATCATGTCCAGGGTGCGTTCGTCGAAACCGCTCAGGCCGAAGATGCCGGCCTGCTCGACTTCCGCCAGGTACACGGTCTTGTCGTTCAGGGTGCAGGTCAGTGTGGCGCCGAGGATCACTTCGTACATGGCCTCGTCGAGGCGGCCGACCTTCTGGTTGATGTTCAGCCCCAGCTGCGGCTGGCCCTGCTCGTTGAACACCTGCGGGGTGTTCGGCGCCTCGAAGGACACGTCCTTGACGTAGATCTTCTCGACGGTGAACTGGGCGGCATTGGGCGCGGCGGCGTCGAGGGCGACGGGCGCGGTCTGGTCGGTCATGGCGGTGCTCCGGGAAAGTCTGGATGGGCTAAACGACGAATTATGGCATGCGGTTCAAACCCGGCAAAATCAAGCTAGGCCTTGCCCTTGAGCAGCGGCAGGTCGGCTTGTTGCCAGGCGGCGATGCCGCCATCGAGCCAGTACACCTGCTTGAAACCGGCCTTGACCAGGCGCTTGGCCGCCAGCGCCGAGGTCGCGCCGGTCCGGCAGATCAGTGCCACCGGCAACTCGCGAACCTTGGCCAGGGCCTTGTTTTCCGGGTCGAACTGGCTCATCACGACATTGCGCGAACCGACGATGTGGCCTTTCTCGAAATCGCCGGTCGGACTGACGTCCACCACCAGCGCGTCTTCACGATTGATCAGCGCGGTCAGCGCCGCCGGATGCACCGACTTGTAGCCGGTGAACAGGCGCGAGACCTCGTGGTAGACGATGGCCAGCGTCAGGCCGACGAACGCCAGCGACAGGAACGGGTTGTTGCTGGCGAAAGCCTGCAGTGCAGCCAGGGTCATGGACGGGCTCGGGGGGAAGAACGGGCCGGCATTATCGGTGCAGGCGCCCGCGCCGCCAAGCGCGGCGTCGTTCAGGTCGCGGGCGACACTGCCTGGCGGGCCCACTGCAGGGCGGTGTCGAAGTCCTCGGCGAAGCCCAGCAGGTTGCCGGCATCGCCCAGCCCCTGGTCGAGCAGCACCCGGTGCGGCTGCGCCTGCACGCCGGACAGGATCACCACCGTTCCGGCCTTGCCGCAGCGAGCGATGAACTGCCTGAGCGCATGCGCCCCGGAGGCGTCGATCATCGGCACCCGGCGCATGCGCAGGATGAACACCTTGGGCGGCAACGGGAACTGGTCGAGTACTTCGTCGAGCCGGTTCGCCACGGCGAAGTACAGCGGGCCGGCGATGCGGAAGGCAGCCACGTCCCTGGGCAGCAGGTCGCGCTGGTCCGGCAGCTCCGGCCGGTCCAGGTCGTCGACTTCGTCTTCGAACATGCCGCCGGCCGACTCCACCGACACCACTTCGCTCATCCGGTGCATGAACACGAACGCGGCCAGGACCACGCCCGCCTCGATCGCCACGGTCAGGTCGAACGCGACGGTCAGGAAGAAGGTCACCAGCAACACCAGGCGATCGCCCCAGTGGCCGCGCAGCAGGTGCTTGAATTGTTCGACCTCGCTCATGTTCCAGGCCACGATCAGCAACACCGCCGCCAGCGCCGCCAGCGGCACGTAGGCCATCAGCGGCGCCGCCACCAGCATGAACAGCAGCAGGAAGGCCGCGTGCATCATGCCGGCGACGGGGCTGCGCGCGCCGGCGCGGACATTGGTGGCGGTGCGCGCGATCGCACCGGTTGCCGGCAAGCCGCCGAACAGGGCCGAGACGCAATTGGCGACGCCTTGCGCGACCAGTTCGCAATTGGATCGGTGGCGGCCCCCGGTCATGCCGTCGGCGACCACAGCCGACAGCAGCGATTCCACGCCAGCCAGGAACGCGATCGTGAACGAGGCGGGCAGCAATTCGCGGGTGCGTTCCAGCGGGATATGCGGAAAATCAAACGCCGGCAGCGCCGACGGAATGGCGCCGAACGCCGTGCCGATGGTCGGCACCGGCAACTGCATCGCCAGTGTCGCCAGGGCGCCGACGATCACCGCAATCAGGAATCCGGGCCAAAGCGGCCGCATTCGGCGCAACAGGACGACCACCAGGATGCAGGCCACGGCGAGCCCGATGCTCGCGTCGTTGAAGGTCCGCCACTGGTCGAAGTAGGCCTGCCACTTTCCGAGGAAATCGCCGGGCAGGTGTTCGATGCGCAAGCCGAACAGGTCCTTTACCTGGCTGGAGAAAATGCTCACCGCGATGCCGGCGGTGAAGCCGGTGATCACCGGCTGCGGCATGTAGCGCATCAGCGCGCCGAGGCGCAGCAGTCCGGCCGCGATCAGCATCAGCCCGGCCAGCAAGGTGCACAGGATCAGGCCGCCGAAGCCGAATTTCTCGATCACCACGTAGACCACCGGGATGAAGGCCGCGGTCGGTCCGCCGACTTGCACCCGCGAGCCGCCCAGCGCCGAAATCAGGAAGCCGGCGATGATCGCCGTGTGCAGCCCCTTGACCGGGCTCGTGCCGGAAGCGATCGCCAGGGCCATCGCCAGCGGCAGCGCGACCACGGCCACGGTAAGCCCGGCCAGCAGGTCGTGGCGAAAGTCGGCGCCGTGGTAGCCGCGGCGCAGGACGGTGAAGAGTTTTGGAACGTAGAGGTGCCAGGTCGCCGGGCCGCGCACCGCAGGGTCGGCCGGCACTTCGCTCAATCCTGGGCGGTGATGTCCGGCAGGCCGCTCATCAGCCAGAGACGCTTGGCCTTGGCATCCCAACGCCAGTGCTGGCGGTCGGTGATGGTGCGTTCGACCTGGGTGAACTTGCCGGCCAACTGGATTTCCATCAGCTTGTCGACCGAGCCATCGGGCAGGACCACGCTGGCTTTTTCCGTGACCTCGGTGATCTTCACCATCTCGAAACGCTTGAGCTCGAGCTGGGTCAGCGGGTGGTCGACCCGGACCACCGGATCGACGTACTCCCAGGCCTTGCCCCATTCGCCCCAACGCACGGCGTTGTTGTAGTCGTCGATGACCATGAACGCCTTCCGGTTGATCTTGACGGGCTTGGCGTCCTTGGCGTCGCCCGCGCCGGGCATGGCCAGCAGCAGCGCGACGACGAACAGGGCGAGGAAGGATTTCATGGCGCCATCATGCCACGGCCTGGTCGCCGTTGGGCACGGCGATCAGGGCGAAGCGCGCCGACAGGGTCGCCACCACCGCGCCGCGTGCGTCCAACACCCGCGCGTGCAGGCTGGCCCGCGCGCGTTGCCGATCCTGCAGGCAGCGCAGGATGACCGGCCAATCCTGGTCCGGCGCCAGGCGCGCGCTGCCGACGAGATCGTCGTAGAGCGGCGCGAGGTAACGGATCTGGCTGTCGGCGACATAGACCTCGGCGACCATGCCGGCGTCGCGCAGGCTGAGCATCAGCCAGCCCCAGCCAGCCAGGGTCATCAGGCTGGCCAGGCTGCCGCCGAACGCGCAACCCTTGTCGTTGACGTTGGCGGCCAGCGGCGCCACCAGGCGCAACTCCTCGCCGTCGAATGCGCTGGCGCGGATGCCGGTCGCGGCCACCGGCGGCATGGCGTCGAAGTGCGCGTTGAGGACGTCGAGCGTGGCGGGGCTGTGGAGGGCGGTCATCGCGTGGTCTTGCCAGGGGCCTTGTGCCAAGCTCGCATCATGCCGCGCGCAAACCCCGCACTGTCGTTGGCCGAATGGTACGTGATCTCGTTGCGTCCGCTCGGGCAGCACGCCGGCGTTCGCCGCGCCGCCGCCGCCTTGGGTGCGCGCACGTTTGCCTTGTCGACCCTGTCGATCGAGCTCCTGGCCGCGCGCGCCGAACTGAAAGCGGCGCTGGCGTGCCGCATCGTGGTGGTCACCAGCCCCAATGCCGCGCGCCAGGCGGCGGCGCTGGCATCGCTGAAAACGCGGCGCGGCCAGCGCTGGTACGCGGTCGGTCCCGGAACTGCCGCCGCCTTGCGCCGCGTCGGCGTGGCCGACGTTGCCGGCCCCGCCAGCGGCACGAATTCCGAAGCCCTGCTGGCGCTGCCGGCCCTGGCCGACCTTTCCGACCGGACCGTCGGCGTCATCACCGCCCCGGGTGGGCGCTCACACCTGGCTTTGGCGCTGGCGGCGCGCGGCGCGCGCGTCCGCCTCGCCGAAGTCTATCGACGCCAGCCCCTGACGCCGAGCCCGTTTCGCCTGGATGGCTTGGCCGCCCTGCCCCGCCGCAGCGCATTGCTGGTGAGCAGCGGCGAAGCCCTCGCCAACCTGTGGCAAGTGCTCGAGGAGCGCATCCGGGCGCGACTGCGCTCGCGCGCGTGCGTGGTCAGTAGCGAGCGCTTGCGCGAACGGGCGCGGGCGCTGGGTTTCCGCCATTGCCTGTTGGCTGTGGATGCGCAACCGGCCAGCCTGCTCGCCGCGCTTGCCAGCCACGCCCGGTCGCCGCGCTTCCGGTAGCATGCGCACGCCGTTCGCTCTTCCCCCGCGCCCGATCCGATGACGACCCCCGCGCCAGACAATCCCCCGCCCTTGCCGCGCCGCCAACTGCCGGCGGCTTTGTGGGCGCTGCTCGCCTTGTCGGTGGTGCTCGCCGCGATCCTGGTCGGCAAACAATTCCGGCAAGCGCCCGATCCCGATGCCGAACGATTGCAACCGGAAGCCCTGGAGTCCCGCCTGCTGCAGGCGGAATCGACCCTGGCCTTGATGAAGCGCAACCAGGACGCGGTGAACCAACGCCTGACCGATGCCGGCGCCCGCACCAGCCTGCTTCGCGATGAAGTGCTCGGCATCACCCAGCGCTCGGCGCTGATCGAAGACAGCGTGCGCGAACTGGCCGGTGCGCGTCGCCAGGGCGAGATATCGCTGCGCGTGGACGAAACCGAGCTGTTGCTGACCCTGGCGCAACAACGCCTGTTGATCGCCGGCGACGTGCCCGGCGCCGTGCGCGCGACCGAATTGGCGGCCAACGTGCTGGCGCAACAGCGCGATCCGACCTTGCTCAACCTGCGCCAGGCGCTGGCGCAGGAACTCGACGCGTTGCGCCAGGCGCCGCCGATGCCACCCGCTGTCGCCGCGCGCGGCCTCGACACGCTGGAAGCGGCGCTGCCCGCGCTCGACGCGGCGGGCCCGGCCGCCGCCGTGGCCCCGGCCGGCACCGACTCCGGCTGGCAGCGTTTCCTCAGCGCTTTCGTGCAAGTGCGCTCCAGCGGCGAACAAGACTTGCTCGCGCCCGAAGACCGCGCCACCGGCAGCGCCGCGCTCGGCTTGGAAATCGCGCTCGCCCGCACCGCCCTCGACCACCGCGACCAGCCCGCGTTCCGCGCCAGCCTCGGCCGGATCGATCGCTGGCTGGTACGCCTGTACGCGGCCGGTCCGCGCCTGGCGGCGCAGCGCACACGGCTGGTCGCGCTCGGCAAACTCGACCTGGGCGCCACCATGCCGACCGCCGGCAGCACCCTCGAGGCCTTGCACGCCTGGCAACGGCAACGCGCCGCATCGCCGTGAAAGTCTTTCGCACCCTGTTGCTGTGGCTGGCCCTGGCCGCGCTGGGCGCCCTGGTCTGGGATTTGCTGGCCCCGGACCTGGGCACGGTGCTGGTCCGCTGGCACGGCACGACGGTCGCGACCACGGTGGCGTTCTTCCTGCTCGCCTGGGCGCTGTTGTGGCTGGCGTTGTGGCTGCTGTGGTGGCTGGCGCGACTGCCGTTCACCGCCTGGCAGCGGCTGGCGCAGAACGAAGCGCGCATGCGCCTGGTCAATGGCCTGACCGCGCTTTACCAGGGCAATCCGGAGCGGGCGGAAATCCTGCTGGCGAAAGCCGCCGAAGATCCGGACAGCCGTTTCGTGGCGCTGAGCGCCGCGCACGACGCGGCGCTGCGTCGTGGCGATGCCGCGGGCGCCGCGCGTTGGCTGGCGCTGGCGGAAGCAGCGCGCGCGCCGGCCAAGACGACCGCGACTACGGCTGCAGCACCCCACCCTTGATCACGGCCTGGACGCTTTCCAGCGTCTCGATGTGCTCGAGCGGATCGCCGTTCACCGCGATCAGGTCGGCGTACTTGCCAACCGCGATCGAGCCGACATCGGCCTCGACGCGCATCAATTCGGCGGCGCGCGTGGTCGCCGCCTGGATCGCCTGCAACGGCGTCAGCCCGTACTTGACCATGTAAGGGAATTGGCGCGCGTTCAGGCCGTGCGGATAGACGCCGGCATCGGTGCCGAAGGTGATCTTGACTCCGGCGGCGGCCGCTTCGCGAAAAGCGGTGCGCTGGGTTTCGGTGGTCTCGTCGTTCTTGCGCAGGATCTCCGCCGGCCAGCCGTCGCGATGGCCGATCTCGTCGATGTAGTCACCGTTGTAGATGTCGGCCGACAGGTAGGTGCCGTACTTCTTCATCAGCGCCACGCCTTCCGGATCCATCAGCGAGGCGTGTTCGACCGAACGGGCGCCGGCGCGGATCGCGTCCTTGACGCCCTGCGCGCCATGCGCGTGCACGGCCACGTAGGTACCGTGCTTGGCCGCCTCGTCGACCGCGGCATGGATTTCCTCTTCGGTGAATTCCGAGGCGCCGGGCGTGGTGCCGGCGGCGAGCACCGCGCCGGTGCCGATCACCTTGATGAAATCGGCGCCGCCGGCCAGCAGTTCACGCACGCGCTGGCGGACTTCGTCGGCGCTGTTGGCGACGCCGCGGCGCATGTCGGCAGGAATGCCGACGTCGGGCGCCATGCCGGTGACTTCGCCGCCGCCGCCGCTGACCGTGATATAGGCGCCGGCGACCTTCATGCGCGGCCCGGGCACGATGCCGGCGTTGATGGCGTCGCGCAGGGCGACGTCGGTGAAGGCGCGGAAGCAGCCGACGTCGCGCACGCTGGTGAAGCCGGCATGCAGCGTTGCGCGGGCGTTCTTGACGCCCAACAGCACGTCGCGCGCGGCGCTGCTCATCAGCGGTGCGGCGATGTTGGCCGATTCATCGTCGCCGATCAGGTGCGTGTGGGTGTCGATCAGCCCTGGCAGCACGGTGTAGGCCGACCAGTCGATGATCCGGCGATCGGTCGGCGCCGTGGACTGGATGGCGACGATGCGCTCGCCATCGACCAGGATCCAGCGATCACGCAGGCGCTCGCCAGACACGACGTCGAGGACGACGCCGGCGTGCACGGCCAATCGTTCGACCGGCGCGTCGGCGCGGGCCGCGAACGGCGCCAACATCGCGATCGCAAGGGCGCACTGGCCGATTCGACGCAGCGCAGCAAACTTCGACATGGACGACCCCGGTTGGCTTGTATTCGACGAGAGTTCAATCCTACTATCGGGCCGACCCTCGTGCCGGCCCTGGCCGGTTTCTTTCCGTGCGAAGTGCGCACGGACGCCGTTGGAGAATCATGGCTCTCGCGCCCGCGCCCACCGCTACGCTCGACGCCGCGCTGGCGCAGGCGCATCGCCTGCTCGACGAAGATCCGGCGCTGGCGCGCGAGCAGGCCGAGGAGATCCTGAAGTTCCATCCGCGCTTGCCGCTGGCGTGGCTCCTGCTCGGCCTGGCGCAGGGGCGGCTGGGCCAGGGCGAGCAAGCCCTGGCCGCGTTGCGCCAGGCGGTGGCGCTCAAACCCGACTTGCCGCAAGGCTGGCGCGCGCTCGCCGACCAACTGGGCGAACTCGGCGATCGCGCCGGCGCCGACGCGGCGTTCGCGCAACACATCCGCCATGCCGTGCACGATCCGCGCCTGCTCGCGGCCGGCGCCGCCCTGCACGAAGGCCGGCTGCCGGAAGCCGAGGCCCAGCTCAAGCAGCACCTGCGCGCGTTTCCGACCGATGTCGCGGCCATCCGCATGCTGGCCGAACTGGCCATCCGCCTGGGCCGCAACGAAGATGCCGAGAACCTGCTCGAGCGCTGCATGGAACTGGCGCCGGGTTTCCGCGAGGCACGGCATAACTACGCCCTGGTCCTGCAGCGCAGCCAGCAACCGGAACGCGCCTTGGCCGAACTGGAGACCTTGCTGGCGAACGATCCGGGCAACCCCAGCCATCGCATGCTCAAGGCCTCGATCCTGTGCCGGATCGGCGAGTACGAGCAGGGCATCGCCCTGTACGAACAGATCCTGCAAACCCACTCGGGCAATTCGCGGGTCTGGCTCAGCCAGGGCCACGCGCTGAAGACCGCCGGCCAGCAGGCGGCCGCGATCGCCGCCTACCGCCGCTGCCTGGCGCTCGATCCGGCCTTCGGCGAGGCTTACTGGAGCTTGGCCAACCTCAAGACCGTTCGCTTCGAGGCTGCCGACATCGCCGCGATGCGCGCGCAGCTGCAGCGCCCGGAACTCGCCGGCGAGCATCGCATTCCGCTGGAATTCGCGCTGGCCAAGGCGCTCGAAGACGACGGCGAATTCGAGGAATCGTTCCAGCATTACCTCGAAGGCAACCGGCTGCGGCTGGCCGCCATTCCCTACAGCGCCAGGGAACAGCACGCCCGCCTCGAGTTCTCCCGACGTACCTACACCCGCGGTTTCTTCGAACGGCGCCAGGGTTGGGGCGAGCCCGCGCCCGACCCGATCTTCATCGTCGGCCTGCCGCGCTCGGGCTCGACCCTGCTCGAACAGATCCTCGCCAGCCATCCGCAGGTCGAAGGCACGATGGAACTGCCGGAGATCACCCTGCTCACGCGCCAGTTGCGCCGACAGGCCGGCCCTGGCGGGGCGGCCAGTTACCACGGCGTGCTCGCCGGCCTGGACGCCGACGCGGTCCGGGCGCTGGGGCGCGAGTACCTGGAGCGGACCCGGATCCAGCGCAAGACCGACGCGCCCTATTTCATCGACAAGCTGCCAAACAACTTCCAGCACCTGGGCCTGATCCGCCTGGCCCTGCCCAACGCCAAGGTCATCGACGCGCGCCGGCATCCGTTGGCCTGCTGCGTGTCGGGCTTCAAGCAGCATTTCGCCAACGGCCAGAATTTCACCTACAACCTGACCGACATCGGCCGCTACTACCGCGACTACGTCCGCCTGATGGCGCATTTCGACGCGATCCTGCCCGGGTACGTGCACCGCGTCATCCACGAGGCCCTGCTCGAGGACACCGAGGGCGAGGTCCGGCGCCTGCTCGACCATTGCGCCCTGCCCTTCGACCCGGCCTGCCTGCGCTTCTTCGAAACCGAGCGGCCGGTGCGCACCGCCAGTTCGGAGCAGGTGCGCCGGCCGATCAACCGCGACGGCGTCGACCAATGGCGGAATTTCGAGCCCTGGCTGGAGCCGCTGAAAAAGGCGCTCGGGCCGGTACTGGAGGCCTATCCCGATGTACCATGCTTCGAAAGGGACCCAAACCGTTCCGCAGAAATCACCAGCCCGGGGGAGTAATTCCACGATGCAAACGACCCGCAATCCCAATGCCCGGCGGCCCGCGAAACTGCCCCTCGCCGTGGCCATCTGCCTGGCGATCAGCGCGCCGGCCTTCGCCCAGGACGCGCCAGCGCCAGCGCCAGCGCCGGACGCAACGGACGCGCCGGTGGCGGCGCCCAAGGACGTCAAGGCCGCGCCGACCTTGGGCGCGGTGACGGTGACCGCGCAGAAGCGCGTGGAAAACCTGCAGGAAGTCCCGGTCAGCATCCAGGTACTCGGCAGCGAGAGGCTCGAGCAGGAACACGCCACCGACTTCGACGACTACGCCAAGCTGTTGCCGAGCGTGTCCTTCGACCGCAGCGACGCCGGCGGATCCGTGGCCTATATGCGTGGCGTCGCCAGCGGCGAGAACGGCAACCACTCCGGGCCGCAACCCAGCGTCGGCGTGTACCTGGACGAAGAACCGGTCACCACCATCGGCGGCGTCATCGACGTCAATCTCTACGACATCGAGCGGGTCGAGGCCCTCGCTGGCCCGCAGGGCACCCTGTACGGCGCCAGTTCGCAGGCCGGCACGCTGCGCCTGATCAGCAAGAAGCCCGATGCCACCGGCTTCTCCGCCGGCTACAGCACCGAGGTCAATTCGATCTCCCACGGCGGCAACGGCTACGTCGCCGAAGGTTTCGTCAACGTCCCGTTCTCGCCCTCCGCCGCCCTGCGCGTCGTCGCCTGGGACAAGAAGGACGCCGGCTGGATCGACAACGTCTTCGGCACCCGCACCTTCCCCGGTTGGGACCTGCTCTCGGGCGGCCACGGCACGATCGACAATGCCGCCGTCGCCAAGAAGGACTACAACGACACCGAAACCCGCGGCGGCCGCGCGGCGCTGAAGATCGACTTCAATGAAAACTGGTCGATCACGCCGACCGTGCTGACCCAGACCCAGAACGGCCACGGCAGCTTCTCGTCCGACCCGGCGGTCGGAGAGCTCGAGACGCGCCGCTTTTTCCCCGAGCGCTACCGGGACGCCTTCACCCAGGCGGCACTGACGGTCACCGGCAAGATCGGCAACTTCGACCTGACCTACGCCTACACGCACCTGAACCGGCACATCGACAGCGATTCGGACTACCGCGACTACTCGTTCTGGTACGACGCCTACTATCAGGATTACTACAGCACCTATGGTTCCAACCCGGCCGCCGAGTTCTTCGTCGACGACAACGGCAATCCGATCAATCCTTCGCAGCTGATCCACGGCGACGACCGCTACATGAAGACCAGCCACGAGCTGCGCCTGTCCTCGCCGCAGGACCAGCGCTTCCGCTTCATCGTCG
>JANYBA010000371.1 GCA_025360985.1 Gammaproteobacteria bacterium
GCCAGAGCCCATCGGTTCCGGCGCGATGCGTCGGTGCGGTGGCGGCGAGTTGAACCCGGAAAGAAAACGACCCGGGAAGGCGCCATTTGCATGGCACCTTGCCCGGGTCCAAAGGTGGCTTGAAGCCCCGATTGCCGTGACCGCGGTATCCACGAGGAGGAGCCCACAGCTCGGCCCTGCCAGCGTAGGACCGGCGAACGTAAAAATCTGTTAAATCCAGCGGGTTTTCTGCTTATTTCTTCGCCTTGGCCGACCGGCGGCGGCGTATGGTCCGGGCCTTGGCCAAACCTTGGGCCAGCCCCACGGCATGCTCGACCACCGCCCCGGCCACGTCCACCCCGGTGGCCCCCTCGATCCCCTCCAGGCCCGGGGAAGCGTTGACCTCCAGCACCAGCGGGCCCCGGCGGGACCGGAGCAGGTCCACCCCCGCCACCCCCAGGCCGATGACCTGGGCGGCCCGGACGGCCGCCGCCGCCTCGGCCGGGCTCAGGTCGACCGGGCTGGCCTGCCCGCCCCGGTGCAGGTTGGACCGGAACTCCCCGGGTTCGGCCTGGCGGTGCATGGCGGCGACCACGCGGTCGCCGACCACGAAGCAGCGCAGGTCGCCGCCCCCGGCCTCGGCGATAAATTCCTGGACGAGAAAATTCGCATAGATGCCGCGGAAAGCTTCAATGACGCTGCGCGAGGACGACAGGCTTTCGGCCAGGATGACGCCGTTGCCCTGGGTGCCTTCGACCAGCTTGATCACGTGCGGCGGCGCGCCGAGCAGGGACATCAGGTCGCTGGTGTCGTCCGGGTTGTCGCCGAACACGGTGTCGGGCAGTCCGATGCCCTCGCCGGCCAGCAATTGGTAGCAGCGCAGCTTGTCGCGGGCGCGCAACAGCGCATCGGACGAATTCGAAGTCGCCGCGCCCATCAACTCGAACTGCCGGAGCACCGCACTGCCGTAACGGGAGACCGAGGCGCCGACCCGAGGGATCACCGCGTCCACCCCGGTCAGCGGCTTGCCCTTGTAGTTGAGCTGGAACTGGCCGGTGCCGATGCGCATGTAGCAGCGCAGCGGATCGAGCACGCGCACGGTGTGGCCGCGCTCGCGCCCGGCCTGGACCAGCCGCTGGGTCGAATAGAGCTTGGCGTTGCGCGAGAGGATTGCCAGCTTCATAGCAACATAGTCAATGCCGCGACCGCCATGGGGATGGAGCGGGTGAAGGGAATCGAACCCTCGTCAGTTGCTTGGGAAGCAACAGCTCTGCCATTGAGCTACACCCGCGTGGCCTTCAGGCATGCCGGCGATTATGGCGCTGGTCCGGGCGCGCCGCAACGCGCTAACCTAGGCGCATGCAGATCTTCCTCAATGGCGAACAACGCGCGCTGGCCGACGCGCAGACGATCGCCGGCCTGCTCGCGGCAGCCGGCCTGGACGGCCGGAAGATCGCGGTGGAAGTCAACGGCGAAGTGGTGCCGCGCGGCCGCCATCCGATCCGGATGCTCGCCGATGGCGACCGCGTCGAGATCATCCAGGCCATCGGCGGCGGCTGAGCCTTCGCGTCGCCGCGGCAATCGCGCCATAATTGCCGGATGAACCCGACGGCAGACCACGACGACCCGCTGATCATCGCGGGCAAATCCTATCGGTCGCGTTTGCTGACCGGCACCGGAAAATTCAAGGACTTCGAGCAGACCCGCCTGGCCACCGAGGCCGCTGGCGCCGAGATCGTCACGGTCGCGCTGCGGCGGATGAACCTCGGCCAGAACCCGGGCGAACCGAACCTGCTCGACGTGCTGCCGCCCGACCGCTACACACTGCTGCCCAACACCGCCGGTTGCTATACCGCCGACGACGCCGTGCGCACCTGCCGGCTGGCACGCGAGCTGCTCGACGGCCACGCGCTGGTGAAGCTCGAAGTGCTCGGCGATCCCAGGACCTTGTTCCCCGATGTCGTGCAAACCCTGCAGGCGGCCGAGATCCTGGTCGCGGAGGGATTCCAGGTGATGGTCTATACCTCGGACGATCCGATCCTGGCCAAGCGCCTGGAACAGATCGGCTGCGTCGCGGTGATGCCGCTGGCGGCGCCGATCGGTTCCGGCCTGGGCATCCAGAACCGCTGGAACCTGCTCGAGATCGTCGAGAACGCCAAGGTGCCGATCCTGGTCGACGCCGGCGTCGGCACCGCATCCGACGCCGCCATCGCCATGGAATTGGGCTGCGACGGCGTGTTGATGAACACGGCGATTGCCGGCGCCCGCGATCCGATCCTCATGGCGAGCGCGATGAGGAAGGCGATCGAGGCCGGGCGCGAAGCGTTCCGCGCCGGACGCATTCCCCGGAAGCGCCACGCCAGCGCGTCTTCGCCGATCGACGGCACTTTTTTTTGAGATGAGCGCCGAACGCGCCCGCGACGCCGAGCCCGGGGAAGCGCAGCGTCGGCGCGCGATCCGCAGCTTCGTCCTGCGCCAGGGGCGGCAGACCGACGCGCAAAAGCGAGCGTTCGCTGAGCACTGGCCGAAGTACGGCTTGGATGTGACAGGACGGAGGCAAGATTACTCGGAACACTTCGAACGGGCCGCGCCACTCGTAGCGGAAATAGGCTTCGGCAATGGCGAGCAACTGCTGTTCGCCGCCGAGCGGGAACCGCAGCGCGACTTCATCGGCATTGAAGTGCACGCGCCCGGCGTCGGCCGCCTGCTCAACGCCGTCGCCGCCGCCGAGATCGGCAACGTACGCGTCTACCAGCACGATGCCGTCGAAGTCCTGCGTGACGAGGTCGCCGACGGCGCGCTGGCGGAAGTGCGGATTTATTTTCCGGATCCCTGGCACAAGAAGCGCCACCACAAGCGCCGGCTGGTGCAGCCGGAATTCGTAGCCTTGATCTGCGCCAAGCTCGCGCCCGGTGGCTTGTTGCACCTGGCCACCGACTGGCAGAACTACGCCGAACACCTGTGGGACGTTCTCGACGCCGAGCCGCGCTTGCGCAACCTCGCCGGCCCGCGCGGCGCCGTGCCGCGCCCGGACTGGCGGCGGCAGACGCACTTCGAGGCCCGTGGCCTGAAACTCGGCCATGGCGTGTGGGACCTCCAGTACGAGCGTTGCTGAGATGGGCACCGACCTTGTCCTGACCCGCGACATGATGCTCGTGCTCGGGATCGTGTCGTTCACGATGGTCATGTTCATGTTCGAGCGCATCCGCAGCGACGCCACCGCCCTGGTGGTGCTGGTCGCGCTCGGCGTCACCGGCCTGGTCCCGGCGGCGCAGCTGTTCAGCGGCTTCTCCGGCAACGCCGTGATCAGCATCATCGCGACGATGATCCTCGGCGCCGGCCTCGACCACACCGGCGCGCTCAATCGCCTCGCCGCCTGGCTGATGCGCCGTTCGCAAGGCCTGGAAGACCGGCTGGTGCTGTGGACCTCGGCGGTGGCCGGCGTGATGTCCGGCTTCATGCAGAACCCGTCGGTGACCGCGCTGTTCCTTCCGGTCGCTTCGCGCCTGTCGGCGCGGACCGGGATCACGCTGTCGCGGCTGTTGCTGCCGCTGGGCGCGGCGATCGTGATGGGCGACGGCCTGACCATGGTCGGCAACTCGCCCTTGCTGATGCTCAACGACCTGATCCAGTCCGCCAACCGCAACCTGCCCTCGGGCGCGGCGACGCTGACGCCATTTCCGATGTTCCGGCCGCTGCCGATCGGCATCGTGCTGCTGATCGCCGGCCTGCTCTATTTCCGCTATCCCGGGCGCAAGTGGCTGCGCGACGGCGAAGTCGGCGAGGATCCGGTCACGCCCGGCCGCACCGAGAGCTATTTCGCGCAGGCCTATGGCATCGGCGGCGATGTCTTCGAACTGACCGTCGCCGCCGACAGTCCGCTGGTGGGGATGACGGTGGGCGACGCCGAAGCCGAAGCGAATGCGCCGTTCTTCCTCGCCCTGCAGACCGGCGCCGAAGCGCGGCTGTCGCCGCCCGCCGACCAACGCCTGTGGGTCGGCAGCGTGATCGGCGTGCTCGGGACGCGCGACGCCGTCCAGGCCTACGCCAACCAGTACCGGCTGAAGTTGTCGGCGCGGCTGATCGCGTTCGCCGACCTGTTCGATCCGAGCCGGGCCGGCATTTCCGAAGCGGTGGTGCCGCCGACCTCACAATTCATCGGTCGTGCCCAGGCCGAACTGCGCCTGCGCAAGCGTTTCGGCATCAGCCTGCTGGCGATCAACCGCGACAAGAAGGTCTATCGCGACGACATCCGGCAGATGCCGCTGCGTTCCGGCGACATGCTGGTTTTCCACAGTATCTGGAGCGACCTCGCCCAGGCCGGCATCAACCGCGATTTCGTCGTCGTCACCGACTACCCCAAGCAGGAACAACGCCCGCAGAAACGGCGAATGGCGCTGGTCTTTTTCATGCTGGCGATGCTGCTCGCCCTGAGCAACCTGCTGCCGGTGCCGATCGCCCTGATGGCCGGCGCGGCGGCGATGATCGTCACCGGCGTGATCAACATGGACGAGGCCTATGGCTCGGTGAACTGGAAGACCGTCTTCCTGGTCGCTTGCCTGATCCCGCTCGGCTATGCCATGGATTCGACCGGCGCCGCGAACTGGGTGGCGCAGCGCGCGCTGGAATGGACCGGCGACGCCACGCCGATCTGGGTGCTGCAATTGACCCTGGCCACGTTGACCGTGTTGTTCAGCCTGGTCATCGGCAACGTCGGCGCCACCGTGGTGATGGTGCCGATGTCGATCAACATCGCGCTGGCCGCGGGCGCCAATCCGATGGGCTTCGCCTTGCTCGCGGCCTTGTCGGCCTCGAACAATTTCCTCAGTCATTCCAACCCGGTGGTGTCGATGATCGCCGGCCCGGCCGGCTACCGGCCGCGCGACCTGTGGCGCACTGGCGCGCCGCTGACGCTGCTATACCTTTTAATCACTTTGGTCGCGGTCAACCTGATGTTCCGGCACTGAGGTCGGCCGACAAGCGCACCGCGCGCAGGCTCTGGCCGCGGCAGGGTCCGGACACGCATTCGCCGTTTTCCAGCGAGAAGCAGGCGCCGTGCGCGGCGCAAATCAGCAGGTCCCCGTCACGCAGGAATTGGCCCGGGGCATAGTCGAGGCGGCGGCCCTCATGGGGGCAGATATTGAGCCAGGCCAGGACCCGGCCTTCGCGGCGATGAACGATGATCGATTCGGTTTCGCCGTCGATAACGGCGTATACAGCACAAATCGCGTTCTCTTCGGGCACCAGGGCCGGATTTAACGAGCTGCTTACACTTTCGTTTGCGGGCATGGCCATACTCCCTCTCCCTGCCAGTGTGACACGCCCCCCGATGCCCGTTTTCATCCACCGCGTCTTTACCTATTCGCCCGGCAAACCGCGCAGCCATTTGCTGCGGATCCTGCTCGGGCTGGTCGGCGTGGCCGTGCTGGTGGTGCTGCTGGCGGTGGGCCTGTTCGTCGGCCTGGGCATGTTGCTGTTCGCGGCCGTGCGCCGCCTGACCCGCGCGAACCCGGCGAAGTCGACGAGCGACGACGTGCTGGACGGCGAATACACCGTCGTCCGCAAGCACTCCGCCCCGCTCGGCCTGCACTGAACCCGGCCTGCACCGAGAGCGGACGACCCGCTACACTCTGGTGTCCGCCTGCCGCGCGACGCCATGACCGACTTTGTGTTCGCCCCCGCCCAAGCGCCGAGGCTGCCGATCATCGGCCAGGCCCGGCAATTCCCGGTGCATCGCATCTATTGCGTCGGCCGCAATTTCGCCGAGCACGCGAAAGAGATGGGCGCGGAAGTCGCGCGCGGCACGCCGGTGTTCTTCATGAAGCCGGCCGATGCCATCGTGGCGCCCGGCGGCCGCATTCCCTACCCCTCGCAAACGAACGACCTGCACCACGAGGTTGAGCTCGTGGTCGCGCTCGGCCGCGATGCCGATGGCGTGGTTTCCGTCGAGCAGGCGCCGGCCCTGGTATTCGGCTACGGCGTCGGCATCGACCTGACGCGCCGCGACCTGCAGGCGCAAGCCAAGGAGAAGCGTCTGCCCTGGGACATCGCCAAGGGCTTCGACCATTCCGCGCCCGCGAGCGCCCTCATACCGGCGGCCGATGTCACGGCGCTGCCGGCCCGGCGCTTGTGGCTGGAAGTCAACGGTACGTTGCGCCAACAGGCGCCCTTGTCGGACATGGTGTTCGGCGTCGGCGAAATCCTGCACGAGCTGTCCAAGCTGTTCGCGCTCAAGGCCGGCGACCTCGTATTCATGGGGACGCCGGCCGGCGTGGCGGCCCTGCAACCCGGTGACAAATTTCGCGCCGGCGTCGATGGCCTGATCGAATTTTCCGGCCAGATCGAGTAGCCGCAACCAACAGCCAAGGGAGACACCACGATGGGCATGATCTCGGAGTTCAAGGAATTCGCCATGCGCGGCAATGTCATCGATCTCGCGGTCGGCGTGGTCATCGGCGGCGCGTTCGGCAAGATCGTCGGCACCCTGGTCGACAAGGTGATCATGCCGCCGATCGGATTGCTGATCGGCGGCGTCGATATCTCGAAATGGGTCATCACCCTCAAGGAGGCGTCGCTCGACACCGCCGGCAAGGAGATCCCCGCGGTGGCGATCGGCATCGGCGAATTCCTCAATACCATCGTCCAGTTCCTGATCGTCGCCTTCGCCATCTTCGTGGTGGTCAAGGCGATCAACGCCAGCCAGCGCAAGCAGGAGGCAGCCCCGGCTGCGCCGCCGCCGCCGAGCGACGAGGTCAAGCTGCTGACCGAAATCCGCGATGCGCTCAAGTCGCGCTGAGGCAAGGCCTTGACCCTGCCTTTGGAACTCGCCCGGCAAGTCCTGGCCGCGCAACCGTTCAGCGTCCTGGTCGGCGCCCAGCTCACCGGGTTCTCCGAAGGCCTGGCCGAGCTCAGCATCCCGATCACCGACGCGCTCAAGCAGCAACACGGTTTCGTCCACGGCGGCGTGATCTGCTACGCCGCCGACAACGCGCTCACCTACGCCGGGGCGAGCGCGCTTGGCACCGACGTGGTGACGTCCGAAATCAAGATCAACTATTTGCGGCCCGTCATCGGCGAGCAACTCGTGGCGCGCGCCAGCGTCATCCATGCCGGCAGGAACCAGGCGGTCTGCCGTTGCGATGTCTTCGTGTCCGGCGAACAGGGCGAGCGGCTCTGCGCCACGTCGCAAGGGACCATCACCCGCCTGGGCCAGTCACCGGAGGCACGTGCATGAAGGTTTTCCCCATGGCCTTGTTGGTCGCCGCGTTGGCCGCCAGCAGCGCGCAGGCCGCCAGGCCGGCGCTCGATGAGCAAGCGCTGGCGACGGCAGCGACGCTGCGCGATCAGGCCAAGGGCGGCACCGGCGCCTACGAGATCGTCGCGTCCCTGACCACCGAGATCGGCCCGCGCATGGCCGGCACGCCCGCCTTCGATCGCGCGATCGAATGGGCGCAGGCAAAATTCAAGGCGCTCGGCTACGACCGCGTTTACCTCGAGCCGGTGACCTTCCCGCAATGGCAGCGTCGGCACGAATCGGGATCGGTGCTGTCGCCGCATCCGCAACCGTTGGCGTTGACCGCGCTCGGCGGCAGCGTTGGCACCGGCGGCCAGGCACTGGAGGCCGAAGTCGTCGAATTCGCGAACTTGGCCGCGCTCAGCGCCGCGCCCGCCGGCAGCCTCGACGGCAAGATCGCCTACATCAGCAATCGCATGCAGCGCGCGCGCGACGGCAGCGGTTATGGGCCGGCAGTGGCGGCGCGCCGCAGCGGTGCGTCGGAAGCCGCGAAGAAAGGCGCGCTGGCGCTGTTGATCCGATCGATCGGCACCGATTCGGACCGCCTGCCGCACACCGGCATGATGCAATACGCCGACGGCGTGGCGAAGATCCCGGCCGCCGCCCTGTCCAATCCCGATGCCGACCTGGTGTCGGCGATGCTCCACGGCGGGCAGCCGGTGCGCGTGCGCCTGGACCTCGACGTCGGCTGGACCGGCGCGAACATCACCGGCTACAACGTGATCGGCGAGATTCGCGGCCGCGAAAAGCCCTCGGAGGTGGTCGTCATCGGCGGCCACCTGGATTCCTGGGATCTCGGCACCGGCGCGATCGACGATGGCGCCGGCATCGCCATCACCATGGCCGCCGGCGCGATGATCGGCAAGCTTGAGCGCGCGCCACGGCGCACGATCCGCGTGATCGCCTTCTGCAACGAAGAACAGGGCCTGTACGGCGGCAAGGCCTACGCAGAAGCGCACAAGGCCGAGCTCGACCTGCAGCAAATCGGCGCCGAGAGCGATTTCGGCGCTGGTCGCATCTACGCCTTTCGCGCCAACGTCGCGCCGGAAGCGCGGGCCGTGGTCGAACAGATCGGCGAGGTGCTCGCGCCGCTCGGCATCGCCAACGACAAGCTCGAGGGCGGCCCGGGGCCGGACATCGGCGCGTTCGCGGCCATGGGCATGCCCTGGGCGGACCTGGCCCAGGACGGGACGAATTATTTCGACCTGCACCACACCGCCAATGACACGCTCGACAAGATCGAACCGGCCGCCATGGACCAGCAGGCCGCGGCCTATGCGGTGCTCGCTTACCTCGCCGCGGAGAGTCGCGTCGACTTCGGTCCCGCGCCGGTAACGACGGAAAAGTGACGGCCGAAGGCTTGCGGGTCTAGGGCTGGCGCTGGCGCCACCACTCGCCGAGGAAAACGGCGGTGGCGGCGGCAACGTTCAAGCTCTCGACCCGGCCGCTGCCGGGGATGGCCAGGCGCAGGGTCGCGGCGCGCGCCAGTTCGTCGGTGACGCCCAGTTGTTCGGCGCCGATCACCAGCACCAGCCGCTCCGGCAGGTCGGTCGAATACAGCGGCGCGCCGCCGCGCACGACGGTGGCGGCCAGGGTGAAGCCGGCCGACTGCAATTGCGCGATGGCGTTGTCGCTGCGCCCGAGGCGCAGCATCGGCACCTGTTCGGCGCCGCCCTCGGCGATGCGCGCGGCTGCGCCCGACAGCCCCAATTCCGAATCCCTGGGCAGCAGCGCGGCGGCCACGCCGAAATGCGCGGCGCTGCGCAGGATCGCGCCGAAATTGTGCGGATTTCCGATGCCGTCCAGCCACAGCGCCACCGCCGGGCCGCGCGGCAAGTCGCGCAGCCACGCCGACAGCGACAATTCCGGCGCCGGCAATACCGCGAAGCACACGCCTTCGTGGTGGGCGCTGCCGCTGAGTCGTTCGAGGTCCTCGTCGGCAACGACGGTGTAGCCGACCCGATGCTTCACGCAGAACGCCAGCACCGCCTTGAACTTGGGAATGCGCGTCTCGACCAGCCAGACCTTTCGGATCGCTTCCGGCCGGCGCGCGAATACCGCCAGGCAGGCGTTCAGGCCGTACAGGCGTTGCTCGCGCGGCGCGCCGTCTGCCGCGGCCACGACCGCCGCTTCGCCCTGCTGCGGGGGGAAGTTGCGCTCGCGTTCGCGGGCGCGCTTGTCGCGTGAGGCCGCCGGCGGACCGCGGTACGGCGATTCAGCACTGGGCGGCTTGCGATCGGCCATGGCTCGCTCCTTCGATGACCGCCATTATAGGGCGGCCTATTCGCCGCCGTGGCTGCGATCCACCGAAGCGACCCGGGTCTCGAGCGATTCCAGCATGTGGCTGCGCTCGTCGGGCGAACGGGTGTAGTGCGCAAGCAGCAGATAAAACGCTGGCACGACGAACAGCGACAGCATCGTCGACAACAACACACCGAACACGACCACGACGCCGATCGCGTTGCGGCTGGCCGAACCGGCGCCGTGCGCCAGCACCAGCGGCATGGCGCCGATGATGGTCGCCACCGACGTCATCAGGATCGGCCGCAGGCGCGTGGCCGCGGCGTCGAGGATGGCGTCGCGGATCGCCAGGCCCTCGTCGCGGCGCTGGTTGGCGAACTCCACGATCAGGATGCCGTTCTTCGCCGCCAGCCCAACCAGCATGACGATGCCGATCTGGCTGAACAGGTTGATCGTGTTGCCGGTCAGGGCCAGTCCGATCAGCGCGCCGAGCACCGCCAGCGGCACCGTGAGCATGATCACCAGGGGATGCAGGAAGCTCTCGAATTGCGCCGCCAGCACCAGGAACACGACCAGCAACGCCATCCCGAAGGTGAACAGCGCGGCGCCGCCCGCGGTCATGTATTCGCGCGACTGGCCGTTGTAATCGATGTTGGCATCTTCCGGCAGGTCTTCGCGCACCACCTGCTGGGTCCACGCGATCGCCTGGCCCAGGGTGTAGCCGGTGGCGATGCCGGCCGAGAGCGTGATCGAGCGCAGCCGGTTGAAGCGATTGAGCGTGCCGGGCTCGGCGACTTCCTTGACCGTCGCCACCGCCGACAAGGGCACCAGGGTATTGGCGCGCGAACGCACGTACAGGTTGTTCAGATCGGACAGGCTGGCGCGGTTGCCGCGGTCGGCCTGCATCAGCACGTCGTATTCCTTGCCGTTGTCGACGAAGGTGGTCGCCTTGAGCGATCCGAGCATGGTCTGCAGGGTGCTGCCGATCTCGCTCACCGACACGTTCATGTCGGCGGCGCGGTCGCGGTCGATGTTGACGCGCAGTTGCGGTCGCGTTTCCTTGTAGTCGGAATCGATGTCCTTCAGGCCGGGATTGGCCTCCATGCGTTTTTGCAGGATGTCGCGCCATTGCACCAGCTGCGCGTAGTCCGGGCCGCCGATCACCACCTGCAGCGGCTGGCCGCCGCCGCGCACCAGGCCCTGGCGCACCTGCGGCAAGGCGCGCACGCCCGGGATCTTGGCAAGCTCGCCGCGCACCTTGTCGACCATTTCGTTGGTGGTGACGGCGCGCTGGCTCCAGGGCTTCAGGATCACGATCGACGCGCCGCTGTTGAATTCGTTGCCGCCACCGCCGAAACCGCTGGGCAGGCGCGAATTGACCATCACCACCGGCTGGTCGCCGCCTTCGTACTTGAGCAGGCGCTGCTCGACCTGGCGGATCTGCCCGGCCATGTAATCGTAGCCGGCGCCTTCCGGACCATTGACGGTGACGAACATCGCGCCGCGGTCCTCGGTCGGCGCCAATTCCCGCGGCACCCACTGGAACATCGCGACGATCGCCACGACTGCGACCAGCATGCCGATGCCGAAGGCCCAGGGCCGCGCGATCACCGCGCCGAGCCGACGGCGATAAGCGGCCGTGACCGCCTTGAGGCGGGCGTCGACCCAATGGTTGAAACCGGTTTGCTCGCGCGTATGCGGCTGCAGCAGCAGCGAGCACATCATTGGCGTCAGGCTGAGCGCGACAAAGGCCGAGATCGCCACCGCCCCGGCCAGCATCACCGCCAACTCGCGGAACAGCCGGCCATTGTTGCCTTGCAGGAAGGCCATCGGCACGAACACCGACACCAGTACCGCCGTCGTGGCGATCACCGCGAATGCCACTTGCCGGGTGCCGCGCAATGCCGCCAGCGGTGGCGGCTCGCCGAGGTCGGCGCGGCGCTGGCCGTTCTCCAGCACCACGATGGCGTCGTCGACGACCAGGCCGATCGACAGCACCAGCGCCAGCAAGGTCAGCAGGTTGATCGAGAAGCCGAACGCCCACAGCACCGTGAACGAGGCCAATGCGCAGACCGGCACGGTCACCGCCGGGATCATGGCCGCGCGCAGGCTGCCGAGGAACAGCCAGATGACCAGCAGCACCAGGGTGATGGCTTCCGCAAGCGTGGTGTAGACCTCGTGCACCGCGACGTCGACGTACAGCGTCGAGTCGTAGGTGATGCCCATCTTCATGCCCTGCGGCAGGCCCGGGTTGCTGGCGGCGATCATCGCCTTGACGTCGTGCGCGACCGCCAGTGCATTCGCCGTTGATGTTTTCACTATCCCGAGGCCCAGCATCGGCGTGCCGTTGCCGGCGAAGTAGGCGCGCCGTTCGGCCGAATCGAGCTTGATCCGGGCGATTTCGCCCAGGCGCACGACGTGGCCATCGTCGCCACGGGCCACCGGCAATTGCGCGAACTGGTCGGCATTGAGGAAACCACGCTCGATGCGCACGTTGAAGTCGCGATCGACCGACTCGATGCTGCCACCGGGCAGCTCGATGTTCTCGCGCAGCAGCGCCGCCTGGACATCCGAAACCGACAGGCCGCGCGCGGCCATCGCCGCGGCGTCGAGCCAGACGCGCATGGCATAGACCTGGCCGCCGCCGAGCTGCACCTGCGACACGCCATCGATGTTGGCCAGCTTGTCGACCAGGTAGCGATCGGCGTAGTCGGTCAGCTCCAGCTTGTCCATCTTCGGGCTGGTCAGGCTCGCCCACAGGATGACGTCGGCGTCGGCCTCGACCTTGGCGACCTGCGGGTTCTGCACGTCGGTTGGCAATTTCGACAAGACGCGGCTGACCGCATCGCGGACGTCGTTGGCGGCGTTCTCGATATCGCGCTTCTGGGTGAATTCGATGGTGATGCTGGAGCGGCCGTCGCGGCTGGACGATTGCAGCAGGGCCACGCCTTCGATGCCGCTGACCGCGTCCTCGAGGATCTGGGTGATCCGGGATTCCACCACCGCCGCCGAAGCGCCGGTGTAGACGGTGGTCACCGACACCACCGGCGGATCGATGTTCGGCAATTCGCGCAAGGGCAACTGGGTGAACGCGATCGTGCCGAGCACGATCAGCAACAGGCTGATGACCGTGGCGAAAACCGGCCGCCGGATCGAGAGATCGGAAACGATCATGAATGCTCAGCCCCGCTTCGGCGGCTTGCCGGCATGGCCGGAGCCCTGGTCGGAATTCGCGCCGGCCTCGACCACCGTCGAGCCCGGGTGCAACTTGACCGTGCCTTCCACGACCACGCGATCGCCGGCGTTGACGCCGGCGATGATTTCAACGAAGCCCGGGCGGCGCGAGCCGATGCCGACAGGCACCTGCTCGGCCTTGCCGTCGGCGCCGACCCGGAACAGGAAGGCCTGCTGGCCGATCTGTTGCAAGGCCAGTTCCGGAACCTGCAGGGTCTGCCGAGCCGGCCGCTGCACGGCGACGTCCAGCAGCATGCCCGGGCGCAACTTGCGCTCCGGATTGGCGATCCTAGCCTGCACGGTGATCGCGCGGGTGACCGGATCGATGCGCGAATCCAGCGAGGCGATCGTGCCGTCGAAGGCTTGGTCCGGGTAGGCCTCGCTATGCGCGACCACGGCCTGGCCTTTGGCCAGCGCGCGCAACTCGCGTTCGGGCACGGAAAAATCCAGCTTGATCGACGACACGTCGTCGAGCGTGGCGATGACCGTGCCCGGCGTCACCAGCGAACCGGGGCTGACCTGGCGCAGGCCGAGCACGCCATCGAAGGGCGCGGTGATGACGCGATCCGACACCGCCGTGCGCGCCTGGTCCAGTTGCGCCTTGGCGGCGTCGCGGGCGGCGCGCA
>JANYBA010000258.1 GCA_025360985.1 Gammaproteobacteria bacterium
TCCGGCCCCGGCCGACCCCGCGCTCAAGCCGGTGTTCGACCAATTCGGAGGAGTCGCCGGGCTTACCGCGCTGATGGACGACTTCATGGTTGGACTGCTCGCCGACGAACGCCTCAAGGTCTTTTTCGAGAATGCCGACCAGGCCCGGATCAAGGCGCACCTAGTCGAACAGTTCTGCGTGATCCTGGGCGGGCCTTGCACTTACGGTGGCCGCGACATGAAGACCACGCACGAAGGCCTGAACATCGATCGCCTGCAGTTCAATGCCCTGGTCGAAGACTTGCAGGTGGCGATGAGCAAGCGCGGCATCCCGTTCCGCGCCCAGAACCAGCTGCTCGCCAAGCTGGCGCCGATGCACCGCGAGATCGAGAGCCGCTAGGCGGAGTCAGTCCTGCTCCAGCAATTTGCGCAGGGCTTCGAAAGGCAGCACCCGACCATAGAGCCAGCCCTGGTGCAGGAACACGCCGATCGCCAGCAGGTGGGCGCGCTGCTGCTCGGTTTCCACGCCTTCGGCGACCAGGCCCATCTCGAGCGTGCGCGCCAGCGAGACGATGTTGTCGACCAGGCTGGCGGTCACCGCTTCGGTGTCCAGCGCCCAGATGAAGCTGCGGTCGATCTTGATGTAGTGCAGGGGCAGGTGCCGCAGGTGGCTCAAGCCCGAGTAGCCGGTGCCGAAGTCGTCGAGCGCGATCTCGGCGCCGCCGGCCCGGAGTTGCTCGACCACCTCGCGGGCGCGGCCGATCATGTTGGCCAGCAATTCGCGCTCGGTGATCTCGAAGCCGAGCCGGCCGAGGGAGCGCCCCATGCCGAAGATCTCGTCGAGCGTCGCGACCAGGTTGTGGTCGGCGAGGTCGGCGCGTGCCAGGTTGATGCTGATGCGAAAATCCGGCGGCAACTTGCCGAGGGCATCGAGGTCGCGCTTGACCTGCTCGATGACGCGCCGGGTCAAGGGGCCGATCAGGTTGTTTTCCTCGGCCAAGGCGATGAACTGGTCCGGTAGCACCAGGCCGCGGCGTGGATGCTGCCAGCGCACCAAGGCTTCGGCGCCAACAATGCGGCGGTCGCGCGCGTCGACCAGGGGCTGGTACCAGACTTCCAGTTCGCCAGCGGCGATGCCCTCGCGCAGGTCGTCGGCTTCGCTGGTCCTGGGCATGAAGCGACGCAGCAGCAGCAAGGCCATGCACGACAGCAGGAAGCCGACCACGACCGCGGGTTGCATCTGCGTGCGCCAATGGCGGGCGATGCGGTCGTCGCTGACCGACATCACCGCGTAGATCGGATAGGCGCCGGCTCGGGCCACGGCGAAATAGCCGCCGCGGCCGCGATGGATACCCGGATGCAGTGGCAGCGTGAGGTCGGCAAGGGCGGGCGAATCCTTCAATTCCAGGCGCAGGAACCGGCCGTTGGGGGCGTCGTCGAGGAAGGTCGCCGATTGCACGCCCTCGAGGTAGTCGGATGCTTCCACCAATACCTTGGGATCGAGCAAGAGGTTGACGAATCGGCTGCGATCGGCGCGCAGCGGATGGTTGAGGATCAACGAGCGGCCGCCCTGCAAGGTATGCGTCGGCGACAGGATCTCCATCGTCCCGACCCGCGCCGCCGGCTTGCGCCGCGAGTTCTCGATCGCCATCGGTTCCGGCAGCATCCCGGCGCTGGTGCAGACCAGGGCGCCGTCGCGCTCGATGCCGGCCTCGCGGAAATACACGCTCTGGAACACGATGCGCGCCATCGCCTGGATATTGGCGTCGTTGCACTGGCCTCCGGTCGTGCGTTCCAGCGTGACCAGGGTCGCTTCGCCGCGGCGCAGGATGCTTTCGATGCGCCGGGCATTGGCATCGGCCAATTGGCTGGTGCCACTGCGGTAGTGGTAAAGGCTCAGGCCATAGGCCATGGCCAGGCACAGCGCCAACGGCAAGGCCATCAGCGCCAGCCAGGCGCCGACGACGCGCGCGCTGGGGAAGTGCCTCCTGAGGCCGTCGAGCCGGGATCGCATGCGCCCAGCCTAGCGCAGGTGCGGCGCCCCGTGTCGCCATGACTTGTTGCACTGTCTGGACCGCAGGAAAAGGGGTCAGATCCCTTTTCAATTCAAAAAGGGATCTGACCCCTTTTCCGGAGAACGCCATGCGCCGTGCCGTGATCGCCAGTCTTTTCCTCGTTGCCGTCGCGGCGTCCGCCGCCGATTCCATCCCGAACGCCGTCACCGCCGCGATCAACGATCCGCTGCGCAAGGGCGACGTCGGTTTCGATGCCCGGCGCAAACCGGCGGCCATCCTCAGCTTCAGCACGGTCAAGGCCGGCGACAAGGTGCTCGACCTGATCCCCGGCAACGGCTATTTCAGCCGCCTGTTCAGCCGCGTGGTCGGCAGCAAGGGCCACGTGTACTCGATCTGGCCCGATCCCTACGCCAAGCAGGCCGTGCCGAATGTCGACGCGCTGACGGCGCAGTCCAAGACCAAGGATTGGGAGAATATCTCCGTTGTCGTGCAGGACGCGCGCGCGCTGTCGGCGCCGGAACCGCTGGATGTGGTGTTCACGTCGGACAACTACCACGACTATCCGGACAAGTTCATGGGCAACATCGACCCGAGCGTGTTCGACGCAGCCGTGTTCAAGGCGCTCAAGCCGGGCGGCGTGTTCGTCGTCATCGACCATCGGGCGAAAAAGGGCAGGGGCATGCAGGACACCGAGACCCTGCACCGGATCGATCCGGACACGGTCAAGGCGCAGGCGATCGCCGCCGGCTTCGTGCTCGAGGCCGAGAGCGACATGCTGCGCAACCCGAAGGATCCGTTGAATATACCGATCTTCGACAAGTCGATCCGACACGCCACCGACCAGTTCGCGCTGAGGTTCCGCAAGCCACGTAGCTAGCGGAGCCGGTCGCAGCCTGGCGGTCCCCACTAAAGCGGTAGAATACGGGTCAGCCAGCCAGACCCCGGGATTGTCATGAGTTCCCCCGCCAGCAACCTGCCGTCCGCCGAATCGCAGGCCGAGCGCAGTCCGTTGCGTTTCGTGACCGCCGCCAGCCTGTTCGACGGCCACGACGCCGCGATCAACATCATGCGCCGGCTGATCCAGGCGCAGGGCGTGGAAGTCGTGCACCTGGGCCACAACCGCAGCGTCGAGGACGTGGTCCGCGCAGCGCTGCAGGAAGATGCCGACGGCATTGCCCTATCCAGTTACCAGGGCGGCCACGTCGAATACTTCAAGTACATGGTCGACATGCTCAAGGAGCGCGGCGCCGCGCATATCCGCGTCTTCGGCGGCGGCGGCGGCACCATCACCCCGGAAGAGATCAAGGAGCTGCAGGACTACGGCGTCGAGCGGATCTACCACCCGAACGACGGCATGCACATGGGCCTGGTGGCGATGATCGAGGACCTTGTCCGCCGCACCGTGTCCACGAAAGGGGAAAAAGGGGGTCAGAGTGCCTTTTTGCAAAAAAG
>JANYBA010000042.1 GCA_025360985.1 Gammaproteobacteria bacterium
TCGAGAAGCAGCGCGCTCTGGAACGCAGTCATGGCCTGATATTCTCGTCGCAATTCGCCAAGTCGCGGACTCTCGCGCACTACGATATTGGCGCGAGGCCTTGCCTGGTTGCGCCATACGCGGTCGATCCGCGATTCCTGACCGCGCCGAGCCTGGATGAAATAGGCAGATTCCAGCTCGACAACGCCGACAATGAGCCCTTCCTGTTGCATGTCGGATCGCGTTACCTGCACAAGAATGTCGCCCGACTGGTCGAGGCCTACGCCGCATGGCCGGGCCGGGGCGAATTTCCGCTCGTTCTCGCCGGCGGCGGCGTCCCAGACGCGGAGGAGTTGGCGCATATCGAGTCCTGCGGCGTGCGCGATCGCGTGATCATCCTGCCGCAGCTGTCCGACCGGGAGCTGTTGATTGCCTACCACGCGGCGCGGGCGTTCGTGTTTCCGTCTTTCAGCGAAGGTTTCGGCTTTCCGCTGCTCGAGGCAATGGCGTGCGGGACACCGGTCGCGGCGGCCCATGCCGCTTCCTTGCCGGAAGTCGGAGGCTCGGTCCCGATCTATTTCGATCCGTTGGACGTCGGTTGCATCCAGGCAGGCCTCGACGCGGTTGCCGCCATCGGGCGCGATGACCCGCGTTGGCTCGAAGGTCGTGCCCGTGCCCGCCAACGCAGCTGGGGGCAGGTCGCGCGCGAGTACGGCGATTTTTACCAGCAGTTGGCCCATCGTGCCGGCGCGCGCTCGACCAGGCTGGCGCCAGCAGTCGTTGGCGCCAGCACCGGCAAGCTGCCTTCGATCGCCGTCGTCATCCCGGCATTCAACGCCGAGCCGTTCCTCGAGCGCGCCGTGAATTCGGTCTTCGGAACCGGTTATCCCAATATCGAAGTCTTCGTCGTCGAGGACGGATCGAGCGATTCGACCCTGGCGGTGGCCGAAAGAATGTGCGCGAGCTTCCCGGGACGGTGCCGGTTGCTTCGCCACCAGGACGGCCGCAATCGTGGTGTGAGCGCTAGCCGAAATCTCGGCGTGTCGGCATCGACTTCCGAATGGATCGCCTTCCTTGATGCCGACGATTATTTCCTTCCGAACCGGTTCGAATCGCTGAAGGAGATTTCGGCGAATCCGGAAAGTGCAGTCGATGCGATCTACGAGTTGGCCGAGGTGGTCATGGATGGCTCCGGTACCGGTGGGTGGGGCTCGGGCCAATTCGGGATCACCGACGCACTGGTCGGTGCAAAGCTGCTCGAACGATTGCTTGGCGGGCAGTGCTGGCAGGTCGGCGCGGTGACCATCAGGCGCGACCTCCTGGCCACGACCGGGCTATTCGATCCCGAAAAGCGAATCGCCGAAGATTGCGATCTGTGGTACCGGATCGCCGCCGCCGGCCACGTCGTGGCTGGCGACCTCGATCAATCGGTCAGCGTGTACTGGCGACATGCCAACAACACCTACAGCTACGAACTCAAGCACCGTGTCGACGTGCTCACGGCCATGTTGGACGCCTGGCGATGGGCTGGGCGCGCAGGCATTCAACCAGAGCGCCTCGCGCTGTTCCGGGGTGCAGCGAATCTCTACGCGACGAGGACCATCATGAAGGCCCGCGAAGCCGGCCAGCCTCGGATCGCTGCGCGCATCCTGGGCAGGATGGCGATGGCTCGCAACTTTGATTATCTGTTCGGTTACGAAGGGCTGCGGCAATCGTTTGCCGTGGCGCGGGAGATCGCGAGGACGGCATGAACAGGCTCAGGACGGTTATCACCACGATCCAGCCGCCCACGGCAGCGGTCATTGCCTTGGCATCGCGCCTGGGCCGGCTCGACGACCCGTTGCTGATCATCGGCGACCGCAAGGGCCCGGCGAGTTTCGAATTGCCAGGCACGCAGTTCTTCAGCCTGTCGCGGCAACTTGAATCGCCATTCGATCTGGCCAGGAAATTGCCGGTCGGGCATTACACCCGCAAGAACGTCGGCTACCTTGAGGCGATCCGCCAGGGCGCCCAGTGCATCTACGAGACCGACGACGACAACGCGCCCCTCGGGCATTGGCGCCCCCGGGAAGAATGGGTCGTTGCCAGGCAGGTCGTCGCCACCGGTTGGGTCAACGTCTATCGTTGTTTCAGTGATGAGCGCATCTGGCCGCGCGGGCTGCCGCTCGATGCCTTGGCCGACTCCTTCCGGGCAGGGGTGGCGGTCGATCCGGCCCCGCGGTCGGTGCAGGCACCGATCCAGCAGGGCTTGGCCAACGGCTCCCCGGACGTCGACGCGATCTGGCGCCTGGTGCTCGATCGGCCGTTCGATTTCGACGATGGCCCCAGTGTGCTGCTCGGCCCGGGCTCCTGGTGCCCGTTCAACAGCCAGAGCACCTGGTGGTGGCCGGACGCCTACCCGCTGCTCTACCTGCCCAGCCATTGCTCGTTCCGGATGACCGATATCTGGCGCAGCCTCATCGCCCAACGTTGCCTGTGGGAGCTCGGCCTCGGCGTCGTTTTCCACGCTCCGGAAGTGGTCCAGGACCGCAACGACCATGACCTGATGCGCGACTTCAACGACGAAGTCCCGGGCTACCAGCGCAATCGCGAGCTGGCGCAGGTCTTGGCCGACACGCCACTGGTCGCCGGCGCCGGAGCCATCGCCGGCAACTTGCGCCGTTGCTACCAGGCGCTGGTGGCGCGCCAGTTCTTCGCACCGGCGGAGCTCGACCTGGTGGCGGCCTGGTGCGACGGGCTCGAACAGGCGCAGCTCGATGGCTGATTCGACGTCGCCACTGGTGTCGATCATCGTGCCCAGCTTCAACCAGGGTCGCTTCATCCGCCGCACGCTGGAATCGATCTTTTCGCAGGACTACCGGCCGATCGAGGTCATCGTCATCGATGGCGCCTCCAGCGACGACACCGTAGCGGTGCTGCGCGAGTTCAGCGCGGCACCCGAGCTCTACTGGGTGTCGGAACACGACAGCGGCGTGGTCGAGGCGGTGAACAAGGGTTTTGCCCGCGCTCGCGGCGAGATTGGCGCGATCCAGAGTTCGGACGATTTCTACCTGCCCGGTGCGATCAGCACCGGCGTTGCCGCCCTGCGCGCGGACCCGGCGCTGGCTTTCGCCTTTGGCGACATCGTCAAGGTCGATGCCGATGGCGGCGAATTGTCGCGGACGCGGCTGGCGCCGTATTCGCTCGAGGGCGTGCTCAGCATGGCGACCTGGATTCCGCAGCCGTCGACTTTTTTCCGTATGGCCCTGGCCAAGTCGCTCGGCGGCTGGCGCGAGGAAGTCGCCTACGCCGCCGACACCGACCTGTGGCTTCGGATGGCGATGCGGGCGCCGGCCAGGAAGCTGGACAGCCTGATGGCGGAGCGCTCGATGCACGAAGCGCAGCGCGATAGCCAAAGGGCCCGCATCGTCCGCGACTACACCCTTGCCGTGGACTCGCTGCCCGGCCTGCCGACGGCGCCGCGACGAGTCCGCGGCGCAGCGCGCGCCGGCCAATTGCTGATGGCGACCCGCTATGGCACCGACACGTCCGAGCTGACGCGGGTATCGCGCCTTTGGCGGGCCGCGTACGCCTACCCACCGTTGCTGCGGCGCTACCCGTTCTACGCGCTGCTTCCCGGCGGCCCCGGGCTGCGGGCGGCGGGTTCGCGCTGGGCGCGGCGCCTGGGATTGCGCTGATGTGCGGTATTTTCGGGATGATCGGGCGGCGCGACCACAGCGGCCTGCGCGAGGCCGCATTGAGCCTGCGCCATCGCGGGCCTGATGGTTTTGGCGAATGGGCCTCGACCGACCACCTGGCCTACCTCGGTCATTGCCGACTCGCGATCATCGACCTCAGCGACGCGGCGCGCCAGCCGATGGCCAACGAGGATGACTCGATCCAGATGACGTTCAACGGCGAGATCTACAATTACGTCGAATTGCGCGAAGAGCTGATCGCAGCCGGGCATCGATTCCGTTCGCAGTCCGATTCCGAAGTGATCATTCACGGCTACGAGCAATGGGGCGAAGGGGTCGTCCCGCGACTGCGCGGCATATTCGCCTTCGGGCTGTGGGACCAACCGCGGCAACGCCTGCTGCTGGCGCGGGACCGGCTCGGCGTCAAGCCTGTCTACTACGCCGTACGTGGCGGGGAGTTCTCGTTCGCGTCGGAGCCGCGCGCGCTGCTGCCGTTCTTGCCAAAGCCTCTCAAGCCCGACGTTGGCGCCATGCTCAGTTACCTGCGCGTCGGTTATGTGCAGGGTGCGCAGTCGATCTGGGAAGGCGTCTTCCGGTTGCCGCCGGCGACGGTCTTGAGCTTCGACCGCGTACGGGGAACCGTCGCCATGCGCCGCTACTGGACGCTTCCCGAAAAG
>JANYBA010000111.1 GCA_025360985.1 Gammaproteobacteria bacterium
CCAATTGCGCACGCGCCGCGAACATCAGCAGCAATTCGGTTTCTGGCAGCAGCGACCGGGTCGGGTCGAGCAGGATGGCCCGGATTGCCTCGCCGGCCGGGGTGCCGCCGGGTTCGCGCGTCGCCACGACCTCTCGCCCGCGACCGGCCAGCAGCCCGCGGATCGCGTCGATCACGGTGGACTTGCCCGCGCCCTCGCCGCCTTCGATGCTGATGAATTTCCCAGCCATCAATGCTTCAACTGGTACTTGCGCACGTTGGCATTGTGTTCGTCGAGCGTTGCCGAAAACACGTGCGAGCCGTTGCCACTGGCCACGAAATACAGGGCGTCGCCCTTGCCGGGATGCGCCGCGGCTTCGATCGCCGCCTTCCCGGGCATCGAGATCGGCGTCGGCGGCAGGCCGGCGCGGGAGTAGGTATTGTAGGGCGTGTCGGTCTCGAGGTCGGTCTTGCGGATATTGCCGTCGTAGGCGCTGCCCATGCCGTAGATGACGGTCGGATCGGTCTGCAGGCGCATGCCGAGCTTGAGACGGTGGACGAAAACGCCGGCGATCTGCGGCCGTTCGCTGGCCTGCCCGGTTTCCTTCTCGACGATCGAAGCCAGGGTCAGCAACTCACCTGGCGATTGCAGCGGCAGGCCGTCGTCGCGCGCTGCCCACGCCTTCGCCAGCTCCTCGTCCATCGCTTTTGCCGCGCGGTCGAGCAGATCGACATCACTGCTGCCGCGCGTGAAGAAATAGGTCTCGGGCAGGAAGCGGCCCTCGGCCGAGACACCGCGGCGATCGAGTTTTTCCATCAGCGCGGTGTCGTCAAGTGCCGCGCCGTCGTGCGCCAGGTTCGGCTCGGCCGACAAGGCCTTGCGCAGGTCGCGGATGTTCCAGCCCTCGACCAGAGTGAACCGGTAGCGCACGACCTCGCCACGGGCGAACATCAGCAGCAGCCTTCGCGGCGTCATCGGGCCGGAAAGCTCGTACTCGCCCGCCTGCAATCGCGAAGCCACGCGCATGGTCATCGCCAGCGCTTTCCACTCCAGGTCCAGGCCCTCGCCGACGCCGGCCCGGCGCAACTTGCCCAGCACTTCGCCGAAATGGTCGCCCGGCTCGATGACCAAGCTCGTTCTTCCGGATGGCAGGGCGAGCGGCTGCGCGGCGAACTCCTGGAGCTGCTGCCAGGCGAAGCCGGCAACCACCGCTGCCAGCAGGATCAGCAGGGCGAAGCTGCGAATGAAGCTTCCCGAATGTTTCGTTCCCGCCACGGTTGGAGTCCTCATGCGATGCGCCGATTGTCGCCCGTCGCGACGCGGAAGGGAACGCGGTCAGGCCGGTGGCCGGAATGCCGGCTCGGCCGCCGCCAGCCGGGCGCGCAAGTCGGCGATTCCGGCGTCCGCCGACCAGCGACGGTCGCCCAGGCGGCGGACCTGGCGCAGGCCGCGCACCGAATTGCACAGCAACACCGCCTCGGCCGACTCGATGCGCCCGGCAGGCAGATCCGCTTCGACCGCGCCGGGCGCGTTGCGCAACAGCCAGTCGCGGGCAATGCCGGCGACGCCGCAGCGGTCGAGCCGCGGCGTCTGCCAGATTCCGTCGTGGCGCACGAAGACATTGCTTGCCGTGGCGCAGACCAGGCGATCGTCGGCATCGCGCAACAAGCCTTCGTGGATGGCGGGATCCGACCATTCCGCGCGGGCCAGCACGTTCTCCAGGCGATTGAGGCTCTTGATCCCCGCCAGCGCGGGTTGCGCCGACAGGCGCAGGCTGCACCAACGCACGTTGAGCCCGTTGACGGGCTCCGCGTCCGGCAATTCATGCCATGAGAGCAGCACCGTCGCCTTCGCCTGCGCCGGGGGCGCATAGCCGCGCCCACCCACGCCGCGCGTCAAGACCAGCTTCAGCACGCCCTGCGCGCGGCCAGCAATCAACTCGCGCGATCGCGCGGCGATCGCGCTTTCATCGGGCATCGGCAAGGCCAGCGTCGCCGCACCACGGATCAGGCGTTGCCAATGTTCCCGCCACCAGACCGCCTCCCCGGCGTCGATGCGCAGGGTCTCGAACACGCCGTCGCCGTAGGCCAGGCCACGGTCGTTGCCGTCCAGGCCGGCGAGCGGATGACCCGAGCTGTCGAATGCGCACCACGCCGTCATGCCGACACCAAGGCGCGCAGCAGGCCGAGCGCCTTGGCGCGCGTCTCCTGCAACTCGCGCTCGGCATCGGAATCGATGACGATGCCGGCGCCGGCGCGCAGCTGCAATTCGCGACCGCGCAACCAGGCGCTGCGGATCAGGATATTGAGGTCCATGTCGCCGTCGCGATTCAGATAGCCAAGCGCACCGGTATACGGACCGCGGCCTTCGCCCTCGAGTTCGGCAATGATCTGCATGCAGCGCACCTTGGGGCAACCGGTGATGGTGCCGCCGGGGAAAACAGCCGCGATCACCTGCCCGGGCGAGACGCCGGCGCGCAGGCGGCCGCGGACATTGGAAACGATATGGTGCACGTGGGCGTAGCTTTCCACCGTCATCAGCTCGTCGACGATCACGCTCCCGGGATCGCAGACGCGACCGAGGTCGTTGCGTTCCAGGTCGATGAGCATCACGTGTTCGGCGCGCTCCTTGGGATGGCCGACCAGTTCGCGGATGCGCGCGGCCTCGTCGTCGCCGGGAAAGCGCGGCCGGGTGCCGGCGATCGGCCGCGTCTCGACCCGGTCGCCGCGCACCGAGACCAGGCGTTCGGGCGAGGAACTCGCCAGGGCCCAGCCGTCGAACTGCAGCAAGCCGGCGAACGGCGACGGATTGGCCTCGCACAGCCGCGCGTACAACGCCGCCGGTTCCGGTGCCTCGGTGAATTCGGCGCGCCAGGCCCGCGACAGGTTGACCTGGAAGACATCGCCGGCGCGGAGGTAATCCTGGATGCGTTCGACACCGTGCAGGAAGGTTTCCGGCGTGTCTTCGACCAGCCGGGCCGTCGGCCACGGCGGCAAAGGCGCCAGCGCGCCCGCGTCGACGATGTCCTGGTCGATTCGGTCCAGCCATGCGGCAAAGCCCTCTTCGCAAATCGCCAGGCAGCGGCCGTCTTGGCGGTCGCGCAGGAACGCACCCGGGCACCGCAGGGCCAGGGCCGTCGGCAACGGTCCTAGGGCTATTGGCAGGCTCAATACCGGTTCAATCTGCGCGGCCAATTCGT
>JANYBA010000129.1 GCA_025360985.1 Gammaproteobacteria bacterium
CACTGACTTGGGCGACACCCCCGCCAGCCGCTGGCTGCGCGAGGGCTGGCTGCAGGAGTTGGCCCGCCGCGAAGATTGGCCGGGTTTCCGGAGTGCCTGGCGAAGCAACGAGGACCGATCCCTGCGTTGCGCCAGCCTGCTGGCAAGGGCCGACGCCGGCGCCCCCGACGCCGCCTGGATCGCCGATGCCCGCGCCGCCTGGCTGACAGGCGAGCCTTCGCCGACCCTGTGCGATCGCATCTTCGACCGGCTCGCGGCGCTTGGGTCGCTGGATCCGGCCCTGCGTTGGCAGCGCGTCGACCTGGCCGTTGGCCGCGGCCAGTCCGGACTGGTCCGTCGCCTGGCCCAAGGCCTGCCGCACCCGGACGCGCTACTGGCAAGCTCTTACGCGAGCTTCATGGACCAGCCGACCGCCAAGCTCCCCGCGTGGCCGCGCACGGCGCGGTCGCGGGCTGTCCTGGTGGCCGCGCTGACCGGCCAGGCCAGGCGCGATCCGGCCCGCGCCCGAAGCCTGCTCGATCGCCAGGCCGCAGCCATGGCGCTGGACGCCGGGCAACGCGGGCAGGTCCTGCATGACATCGCCCTGTGGTCGGCCGCCAACTACCTTCCCGAAGCCGCGGCCCGGCTGGCCGCCGTGCCCGAAACCAGCTACGACGATCCCCTGTTCGAGTGGCGCGTGCGCGAGGCGATTGCCCGGGGCGACGACGCTAGCGCGCTCACCGCTTTGCTGGCCATGCCCGAGCGCCTGCGCAACGACCCGCACTGGCTCTATTTCCAGGCCCGGTTGCACGAGCGCCGGGGCGATCAGGAAACGGCGGCGCAACTGTTCCGCCAAGCCGCCGGCAGCGCCAATTACTACGGCTGGCTGGCCGCCGACCGGCTACGGCAGGACTACGCGCTGTGTCCCCGCGAGCCCAGCCGGGACAACGCACTGCGGGCGCGCGTCGCGGCGGACCCGGCGCTGACGCGCGCCTTTGAATTGTTCGCGCTCGATCGCCCGGAACTGGCGGTGCGCGAATGGAGCGCGGCGACCAAGGGCATGGCCGACGACGAACGCCGGCTGGCCGTGCAACGCGCGCTGTCCGAGGGTTGGTTCGATCGGGCGGTGTTCGGCATGGCGGGTTCGCCCGACGACCTGCGGCAGTATTCGCTGCGCTTCCCGCTGCACCACGAGGCTGGCTTGCGCGAACAAGCGCGGATCCACGACCTTGACCCCGCCTGGGTCGCGGGCCAGGCGCGGGCCGAGAGCAGTTTCATGCCCAAGGCACGCTCGGCCGCCGACGCCCGCGGCCTCCTGCAATTGCTGCCCGGCACCGGCGAGCGGATCGCGCGCCAGCTCGGCCGCCCGTGGCTGGGCGGCGACAGCCTGTTCGATCCGGATACCAACCTGGTGTTGGGCACCGCCTACCTGCGCCAGATGCTCGATCGCTACAACGGCGCGCCCTACCTCGCCATCGCCGCCTACAACGCCGGACCCGCGCCGGTCGACCGCTGGCGCCAGCAGCGGCCGACCCTGGAACCCGATTTCTTCGTCGAGGCCATTCCTTACAAAGAGACCCGCGAATACGTCGCCCGGGTGCTGGCTTTCAGCGTGGTTTACGATTGGCGCATGACCGGTAGCGCCATATCCCTGAGCGAGCGCCTCGCCGGCCGACCGGCGGGCGGACCTTCACCGCGACGGGCGTTTTCCTGTGCCTTGCCCGGCGGTGCCGGAACGTGACCGCATTGCGAATCTGCGTCCTCGGCGGCACCGGCTTCGTCGGCCATGCCCTGGTCAAGCGGCTGGCCGCCGATGGCCACGCCGTGACCGTGCTCAGCCGCAACCTCGCCTTGCACCCCGATCGCCTGTTGCCGCCGGGCGTGGTCGTGCGCGAGACCGACGTCTACGATCCGGACGGATTGCAGGCGCAGTTCACCGGCATGGACGCCGTGATCAACCTGGTCGGCATCCTCAACGAGGCCGGCGACAGCGGCCGGGGTTTCCGGCGCGCGCACGTCGAATTGACCCAGTTCGTCGTGTCCGCCTGCCGGCAGGCGCGGGTACCGCGCCTGCTGCACATGAGTTCGCTCAACGCCGGCCGCGGCCGCAGTCATTACCTGAAATCGCGCGGCGACGCCGAGGCGGTGGTGAAAGCCTCGGGGATGGCCTGGACGATCTTCGAGCCGTCGGTGATCTTCGGCATTGACGACGGCTTGTTCGCGCGCTTCGGGCGCTTGCTCAAGCTGGCGCCGGTGCTGCCGCTGGCCTGCGCAAGCGCGAAGTTCGCGCCGGTGTTCGTCGGCGACGTCGTCGAAGCATTCCGGCGCGCCCTGCACGATCGCAGCGCGATCGGCGAAGTCTTCGAACTGTACGGGCCCGAGGTGTTCAGCCTCGCCGACATCGTGCGCATGACCGCGCGCCAGCTCGGCCTGCGCCGCTGGGTGTTGCCGCTGCCCGATGTCCTTGGTCGCCTGCAGGCATTGGCCTGCGATTTCATCCCGGGCAAGCCGTTCTCCTCGGACAACTTCCGCTCGCTGCAGGTCGACTCGGTCGGCGGCATCGACGGCCTGCACCGGCTCGGCATCGCGCCCACGCCGGTCGCGCAGGTCCTGCCCGACATCCTCGGCGACGCCGGCGACAAGCAATCCCGATACGCGCGCTTTCGCGCCCACCGCGGCCGATGAAGAGTTTCCTGGTCGGCGGGGCCGTGCGCGACCGCCTGCTCGGCCGCCGCGGCGGCGATCGCGACCATGTCGTGGTCGGGTCGACACCGGACGAAATGCTGGCCGCCGGATTCAAACCGGTCGGCAAGGATTTTCCGGTCTTCCTGCATCCGGGGACGGGCGAGGAATACGCGCTGGCGCGGACCGAACGCAAGTCCGCGCCGGGCTATCGTGGCTTCGTGGTCCACGCCGAGCCGTCGGTGACGCTGGCGGAAGACCTCGCCCGGCGCGATTTCACCATCAACGCCATCGCCGAGTCCGACGCCGGCGAACTGCTCGATCCCCACGGCGGCGTGCGCGACCTCGAAGCGCGGGTCCTGCGCCACGTATCGCCGGCGTTTTCCGAAGACCCGGTGCGCATCCTGCGTGGCGCGCGCTTCCTGGCGCGGTTCGCGCCACTGGGCTTCACCATCGCGCCGGAAACGCTGGCGCTGATGCGCGCCATGGTCGCGGCCGGCGAGGTCGACGCGCTGGTGCCCGAGCGGGTCTGGGCCGAACTCAAGCGCGCGCTCGAAGAGCCGATGCCATCGGCGGCGATCGGCCTGCTGCGCGACTGCGGCGCGCTGGCGAAACTGTTGCCGGAAGTGGATGCCTTGTTCGGCGTGCCGCAACGTCCGGAATTCCATCCCGAAGTCGATGCCGGCCTGCATACCCAGATGGTGTGCGACATGGCCGCGCGATTGGCGCCGGGCAACGCCCGCGTCGGTTTCGCCGCCCTCGTGCACGACCTCGGCAAGGCGCTCACGCCGAAGGAGCAATGGCCGCGCCACGTTGGCCACGAACACTCCGGCATGCGGCCTTTGCGCCAGGTGTGCGCGCGCTACAAGGTGCCGGCGGATTTCACCGAACTGGCCGAGATCGCCTGTCGCGAGCATTTGAACATCCATCGCCTGGCCGAGTTGCGCGTCGAAACCGTGCACGACCTGATCGCCCGTGCCGACGGATTTCGCCGGCCCGAGCGCATCAACGAACTGGCCCTGGTTTGCGAAGCCGACAAGCGTGGCCGGCTCGGCTGCCAGGAGTCGACTTACCCGGAGGCGGCCCGATTGCGCGCCTGGCACGCGGCGGCGATGGCCGTCTGGGCCGGGCACGCGGTCGCGTCCGGGCTCACTGGCGCCGCCGTCGGCGATTGGTTGCGCGATGCCCGCATCGCCGCGATCGCGGCGGCCAAGGCGTCAGCCTAGGCGCGCTTCCAGGCGGACCAGGAATTCGGCCAGGCGGCCGCGAACCACCAGGATGCCGATCGCCACGCCGATCGCGTCGGCGACCGCATCCAGTACTTCGGCCTGGCGGCTGGTCGTGAACAGCGCCTGCGCGATTTCGATGGCGATGCCGTAAGCGATCAGGCCGATCGCGACGCGGACCAGGCTGCTCGTGCGCGCATAGAGCAGCGCGCCCCAGCCGGACAGGATGCCGTAACCGAGCAGGTGCTCGAGCTTGTCGGCCTGCGGAAACAGTGGCGGCAGATCCTGGGCCGGCATCAGCGATCCCACGGCCACGGCCGCGATCATCGCGAACCAGATCGAAAGCCACAGCGCCGGCCAACGGAAGGCACGCATCACAATCTCCTGGTCAGGTCGCCAAGGCGGAAGCGCTCGCGCAAGTCCACGCCGCGCTGGAATCCCATCACCTGGAAACGCTCGCCCATTTCGCCGGGCAAGGTGAGGCGCTTTACTTCCTGGTGGCGCCGATAGCGTTCGACCTCGTCGCCGACCGTTTCGATCGCCTCCAGGCGCGACGCCAGGCCATTGCCGATCAGGAAGCTGGCCTGCGAGCAGTAACCTGCCAATTCGAACCCGGCGTGGACGCCGGCTTCGGCCAGGGCGGTAAAGTCGACGAAGGCGGTGAGGTCCTGCAGGCCGGGCAGGAAGAACGGATCGTTGTGAGCGCGATGACGGTAGTGGCAGACGAGGGTGCCGTCGCGGCGCTCGGGCAGGTAGTACTCGCGGCGCGGGTAGCCGTAGTCCACGAACAGCATCGCGCCCTCGGCGATCAGGCCGCCGACCGCCTGGATCCAGTACGGCAGCTGCGGCAACACTTCCGAACGATAGCCTTCGGCGAACGGCGCTTCGACGTCGCGCTCGACGTGGCGCACCGCCGAATGCAGCAGGGCGTCGGCGGGCTGGTCGACGCGCAGGAAGCTGTCGTCGGCGGCGAGCACCACCGTTTCCTCGAAGACTTCGCCGTCGTGCACGACGAAGCGCGGCGTCGGCAGGGCATCGAGCACTTCGTTGGCGAACAGCACGCCGCGCCATGGCTGTTCCGGCGGGCCGTCGCGCCAATGGCAGCGCGCGAACAAGTCGGGCGGCAGCGCCGATTGCAGGCGCTCGCGCTGGCGTTCGCGCAGGTCGGCGCTGGGTTCGAGCAGTTCATAGCGCGAAGGCAAGGCGTCGATCTCGGCGAGGTGGCGCAGCGCTGCTTCGGCGAAGGCGCCGCTGCCGCCGCCGAGTTCGAAGAAGACCGAGCCTTCGCCCAACTGCCGCAACAAAGGCGCGACAGACTCGGAGATGCATTGGGCGAAGCTCGGTCCGAGTTCGGGCGCGGTGACGAAGTCGCCGTCGGCGCCGAACTTGCGCGCGCCGGCGCTGTAATAGCCCAGCCCCGGCGCGTACAGCGCGAACTCCATATAGCGGGAGAACGGCAGCGCGCCGCCGCTGGCGCGGATCTGCCCGCGGATCAGTTCCGACAGACGTTGGCTGTGGGCGCGGGCCTCGGCGCTGGGCTCGGGCAGGGCGGGCAGGCTCATGGATGACTTCTTCACCGGACAACGCGCAGGATAACGGTTCCTGCCTGGAGGTCGCATGCCGCAACCAGAACACGCCCGTCCCGTCGCCCTGGTCACCGGCGCCGCCAAGCGCGTTGGCGCCGTCATCGCCTGCCGCCTGCACGCCGCGGGTTACGACCTCGTGCTGCACCATCGCCGCGCGACGATCGAAGCGGGCTTGCTGGCCAACGAGCTCGAGGCGATCCGCCCCGCGAGCGTGCTGGTCCTGCGCGCCGAGCTTGGCGACATCGACCGATTGCCGGAGCTGGTCGAGAAGACCATCGGCCGATTTGGCCGCCTCGATGCCCTGGTCAACAACGCGAGCGCCTTCTACCCGACGCCGATTGGGTCGGTGTTGTCTTCACAGTGGGACGAACTGTTCGCCTCGAATGCGCGCGCGCCGTTCTTCCTGGCGCAGGCCGCGGCCCCGCATCTGAAGTTGGCGCAAGGCGCGATCGTCAACCTGCTGGATATCTACGCCGAGCGACCGCTCAGGGACCACGCCGTCTACTGCATGGCCAAGGCCGCGCAGGCGACGATGACGCTGGCGCTGGCGCGCGAACTGGCGCCGGAAATCCGGGTCAACGGCGTCGCGCCCGGCGCCGTGCTCTGGCCCGAGGCCGGCAAGTCCCAGGCCGAGAAACAAGCGCAGATCGAGAGAACGCCGCTGCAACGCGCCGGCACGCCCGAAGACGTCGCCGACGCGGTGCGCTGGTTGCTGCAGGACGCCCGTTACACCACCGGGCAGATCATCCGCGTGGACGGCGGTCGCAGCCTTACTTGGGCTTGAACGCCAGCTGCAACGTGTCGCCGCCGAATCCGGCCGGCGCCTGGCCGTCGACGGCGTAGCGGTACAAGGCAGCGGAATAAATGCCGGCCAACGCCGCCTGGATCACGCCGATCAGCAGGACCGCCAGCACCAGGATCACGGCGATGGTGATTGCGAGGTAGGGCGATATCGCCGCCGCGGCGATGACCGCGACGAAGCCGACGATCAGCACGGCGAATATGATCAGCGCAAACACGATGCCGATGCCGCCGGTGCCGATGATGTTCTCGCCCCAGGTCTTCTTCAGCAGGCTGACGCTTTCCTTGACCGCTTCCATCGGGCCGACGTCCTGCGCGACCAGCACCGGCACGACCATGAAGGTGGCGACCGTCCAGGCGGCGCCGACCAGGCCGATGACGATCCGTCCGATGAAGCCGGCGCGTTCCTCGATGGCCTTGAGGATGATGCCGACCGTGGCCGCGATGGCGGCGTAGCCGAGGATGGCGCCGGCCCTGCTCTTGGCGATGCGCAGGCCGTCGGCGACGGTCGGGTCGCCGCCTTCGAGGCGGATCATCGCGGCGCCGACCAGGGCGACGTTGAAGTAAAAGATCACGAAGTACTGGCAGACGTAGAACAGGAAGCCGACCACGAAACCGAGCGGTCCCATGTGGTCGCCCTCGAACAGGCGCAGGCCGAAGATCGGGATAAGGAAGGTGGCCGCGACCAGCACCGGCACGACCATGAAGGTGGCCACAGTCCAGGCCGCGCCGACCAGGCCAATGACAATTCGGCCGAGGAAGCCGGCGCGTTTTTCGACCGCCTTGAGGATGATGCCGACCGTCGCCGCGATCGCGGCGTAACCGAGGATGGCGCCGGCCTTGCTCCTGGCGATGCGCAGACCGTCGCCGACGGTGGGATCGCCGCCTTCGAGACGGATCATCGCCGCGCCAACCAGGGCGACGTTGAAATAGAAGATCACGAAGTACTGGCAGACGTAGAACAGGAAGCCGACCACGAAGCCGAGCGGGCCGATCTGGCCGCCTTCGAACAGGTGCAGGCCGAAGATCGGGACCAGGAAGGTCGCAGCCACCAGCAAAGCAGCCAAGGACGAGATGACCGGGAACAGCAGCAGCTCCTTGTCGGAACGAAGCACTTCGGCGCTGGCCTTGGTCAGTTCCCAGCTGCGGGTGAATTTCTCGAACATCGACGCGACTCCCAAGGTGAACGACGGATGGACGGCGTGATCTTCGGGCCTATCACTTCCGGACATTGCGTTCGGAGGTGATAGG
>JANYBA010000149.1 GCA_025360985.1 Gammaproteobacteria bacterium
GGGCGAAAGCTCACAGGAAATTGGTTCGATCGTGGAACTGATCAACGACATCGCCGAGCACACGAACATCCTGGCGCTGAACGCCGCTATTCAGGCGGCGTCCGCCGGCGAAGCGGGCCGCGGGTTCGCAGTCGTGGCCGACGAAGTGCAGCGACTGGCGGAACGCGCATCGAACGCGACCAAGCGAATCGAAACGCTGGTGCAGACGATTCAGTCCGATACCAACGAAGCCGTGAGTTCGATGGAACAGACCACCGCGGAAGTGGTGGCCGGTGCCCGACTGGCGGAAGACGCGGGCCTGGCGCTGGGCGAGATCGAAAAGGTGTCGAACGACTTGGCCGACCTCATCCAGAACATCTCCACGGCAGCGCGCCAGCAGTCGGTCGCGGCGACCAACATCACCGCCACCATGTCCGTGATTCAGCAGATCACCACGCAGACCTCGCAAGGCGCCAACCAGACCGCAGAGTCGATTGGAAACCTGGCGCAGCTCGCGGCGGACTTGCGCCGGTCGGTGGCCGACTTCAAGTTGCCGGCGGCCTGAGCGCGACCTTGGCGGAATTGGCAATGGCTTGGCTCGGGAGCGGGTTACCGCTCCCGGGCATTGACGGGACCTCGGCATGAGGCTGGAAGAGAACATCGATTTCACCACGCTGACTTGGGTCAAACCCGAGCTCGACGAGACGCTGCGCCAGGCCCGGGCGGCGCTGCAGAATTTCGTCGAAGAAGGCGAGGATCCGGCCGAATTGCGCCAGTGCGCGAGCTTGCTGCACCAGGTGCAGGGCACCCTGCGCATGGTCGAGTTGTACGGACCGGCGATGGTCGCCGAAGAGATGGAGCAGTTGACACTGGCGCTGGTCGCGGCCACCGTCGCCAACCGCGACAACGGTTACGCCGCGCTGATGCAGGGCATCATCCAGCTGCCCGACTACCTCGAGCGCCTGCAGAGCGGCCACCGCGACATCCCGATCGTCCTGCTGCCGCTGCTCAATGAATTGCGCACCGCGCGCGGCGAAAAAGGCCTCAACGAAAGCGTGCTGTTTTCTCCCGACTTGTCGCGCCCATTGCCGGCGTCGGCGAGCGGTCCGACCCAGGAGATGCCGCAAGCCGAACTGCGTCGCCGCGCCGATGCCTTGCATGGCCTGTTCCAGGGCGCGCTGCTGCGCTGGCTCAAGGAAGACAACAGTCCCGCCACCATCCGCGACCTGACCGACGTCTGCGAGCAGTTGGTGCCGATCACCTGCGCCGAACCGGCGCGCCGTCTGTTCTGGGTCGCCGCCGGCACGCTCGACGCGCTCGGCCGCAATGCCTTTCCGGTCAGCAAGCCGCTCAAGCAGGCGCTGGCCAAGGTCGAGCGCGAGATCAAGCGACTGGCCGAAGGCGGCGACGATGCCTTCCGCAGCTCGCCGCCGATCGAGCTGACCAAGCAACTCCTGTATTTCATTGCCCACGAAGGTTCCGACACCGGTCGCGTCGGCGAGATCCGCAGCGTGTTCGGCCTCGTCGGCAGCCAGCCCAGCCAGGCCGAGCTCGACCAGGCCCGCGGCAGCCTCGCCGGCAACAATCGCGCCTTGCTCGAGACGGTCTCCGGCGCGATCAAGGAAGACCTGCTGCGCGTCAAGGACTCGCTTGACCTGCACTTGCGTACGCCCGGCGCGTCGCCGGCGGACCTGATGGTCCAGGCCGAAGCGCTCGATCGGGTCGCCGACACCCTCGGCATGCTCGGGCTTGGCGTGCAACGCCGGGTTGTGCAGGAACAGCGCACCGCCATCCAGGATGTCGTCGCCGGCCAACGCCGCGACGACGAGGAAACCATGCTCGATATCGCCGGCGCCTTGCTGTACGTCGAGGCGGCGCTGGACGACCAGGTCCATCGCCTGGGCAAGGACGATGAACCGGCGAAGCCCGGCGCTGCCGTCGCCATGCCGGCGGCCGAGTCGCGCAAGTTGCTCGAAGTGCTGGTCAAGGAAGCAATCACCAATTTCGCCCAGGCCCGCCAGTGTTTCGTCGCCTTCGTCGAAACCCATTGGGACCACGCCCAACTCGCCGACGTGCCGCGCCTGCTGACCGAAGTTTCCGGCGCCTTGCGCATCCTCGACCTGCCGCTGCCTTCGCAGTACCTCATCGGCGTGCAGCGCTTCACCGAGAGCGAGCTGTTGCGTCGTCGCAAGGTTCCGAACGGCCAGCAGATGGATCGCCTGGCCGATGCCCTCGCCAGCATCGAGTACTACCTCGAAGCCTTGCGCGACCGCCGGCCGAACCGCGAACAGATCATGGAAGTGGCTCGCACCGGCCTGGAAGCCTTGGGCTATTGGCCACTGCCGGCCGAAGACATGTCGGACGCGCCGCTGGCCGAGAAGCCCAAGGTCGAAAAGCCCGCGCCCGTGGCCGAGGCGCCGGTGGTTGCCGAAGTCGTATCCGATTCCGGCACTGCCGAACCGCCCACGGTCGAAGCCGTCGCCGCAAGCGCGGCCGCCGTCGTTGCCAAGGCCATGGCGCAGGCCTCGGCCGAGCGTTTTCCGCTGCTGCCGGGATTCGATGCCGCCAGCAGCGAGGAAATCGACGACGAGATCCGCGATGTCTTCCTCGAGGAGCTCGAGGAGGAGATCGAGAACCTCGGGCAATTGCTCCCCGCCTGGCATGCCGATCCGGCCAGCGCCGAATTGTTGCGGCCGATCCGCCGGGTCTTCCACACCCTCAAGGGCAGCGGTCGCCTGGTCGGCGCGAAGGCTCTGGGCGAATTCAGCTGGAGCGTGGAAAGCATGCTCAACCGCGTGCTTGACGGCACGCGTCCGGCAACGCCGGCGGTGGAAGCACTGGTTGGCCACGCTTTCGAAGCCTTGCCATTGTTACGCGCCGGCTTGCAGGGCAAGTCCGTCCACGCCGACCTGGAAGGAATCCAGGACGTCGCCGCCAAATTGATGGCGGGCGAAGAAGTGATGTACGAACCCGGCGGCATGGCCGTCGCCCCGGCGGAAGCAGCCCAGGTCGGGGAAATGGCGGAGGCCACGAGCGAAATCGGCGTCGAAGCAGAACCGGCGGCGGAAGCCGTTGCCGACGCTGGCGATGGCACGATGTTCGCGATCGATCCGGTCCTGCTCGAAATCCTCAAGCCCGAAGTCAACGGCCACCTCGAAATCGTCGATCGCTGGTTGGCGGCGTGCGCGGCCAGCGGCCCGCAGCCGGTGACCGATCCCTTGCTGCGCTCGATCCACACCATGAATGGCGCGTTCGCCATGACCGACGTGATCGTGATCACCGACGTGACGTCGCCGCTGGAAGGCTATCTGAAGCGGGCGATGGCGCACGACCAGGTTCCGCATTCCGAGGACGTCGCACTGATTGGCGAAGCCGTCCGGGCGATCCGGGTGACGCTCTCGGCGCTCGAGCACGGGCATTCGCTGCCGCATTTCGACGAACTGTCGGCGCGCGTCAACGCCCTGCGCAATACCTTGCCGGACTCGCACCTGCCCAGCGTCCCGGTCCATCCGGAAGCGGAAGACCAGTCCATGGTTCCGCAGGCCGTGGTCATGGGCGAAGCCGACACTTCCGGATTGCCCGAATTCGCGAGCTCGGAAGAGCCAGTGGCCGAAGAAGCACCGGCCGAAAGTCCGGTGGTTGTCGAAGAAGCGATTGCCGAGGAACCTGTCGCTGAAGAACCGGTGGCCGAAGAGCCGGTGGTCGCCGAAGCCGAGGTCGTGGTCGAAGAGCCGGTCGTGGTCGACGAAGTGGTCGTCGAGGAAGCGGCCTTCGAAGAGCCCGTCGCTGAAGAGCTGGCAGTCGAGGCACCCGTTGCCGAGCCCGAGATGGCAACCGAAGACTCGATGGCCGAAGAGATCCTCGACGTCCAGGACACCAGCTTCGAGCACATGCCGGAAATCGCCGAATTGCCGGAGTCCGAGCTGATTTCGCTCGATGACTTCCTGCAGGCCGAAGTTGACCAGGCACCCGCATTTGCC
>JANYBA010000165.1 GCA_025360985.1 Gammaproteobacteria bacterium
GCCGGCGGAATCCTGACGACGACGTTGGTGCGCCATGCCTTCGGTTGAGCGCAGCGCGCCGACACCGCTGGCGTTCGCGGCGCTGGCCGGCGCGCTGTTCGGATTGGGCCTGGCGATTTCACGGATGACCGATCCGGACAAGGTGCTGAACTTCCTCGACGTCCTCGGCGCCTGGGATCCGAGCCTGGCGCTGGTGATGGGGGGCGCCCTGGCGGTGACCGTACCCGGGTTCTCGTGGGTGCGTCGTCGTGGCCGCGCCGTGTGCGGGGAGCTGCAACTGCCGACGCGCAACGATGTTGATCGCGACTTGCTCGTGGGCGCCGCAGTGTTCGGCATCGGCTGGGGCCTGGCCGGCTATTGTCCCGGACCTGCGCTTGCGGGCCTGGCGCGTACGAACCTCGAGCTGTGCTGGCTGGTGCCGGCCATGGTGGTCGGTTTCTGGCTGGGCGAACGCTGGGCGACGCGGCGATGACCACCATCTTGGATTCGCTCGACGCAACGCTGGCGGAAATATTCCGTCGCTGCGGTCCACGCCTGGTCGTGGCCGCGCCCTTGGGCCTGGGCAAGCCGCATCGGCTGCTCAATGCGCTCTACGATGCCGTCGCCGGCGATGCGTCGCGCTCGCTGCATCTGTTCACCGCCCTGTCGCTGGCGGTGCCGGAACCGGGACAAGGGCTGGAACGGCGTTTCCTCGAGCCGTTCCTGGCCCGGCACTTCGGCGACGACTTTCCCTCGCTGAAATACGCGCAGGCGCTGCGCCGGAATGCGCTGCCGGCCAATATCCGCGTCGAAGAATTCTATTTCCTGTCCGGCGCGATGCTCGGCTCGACGCAGGCGCAACAAGACTACGCCAGCCTGAACTACACCCACGTCGCCCGCGCTGTGGCGGCGCGCGACATCAACCTGTTGGTGCAGAAAGTGGCGCGCGAACCCGGCGGGTCGCGCCTGAGCCTGAGCTGCAACCCGGACCTGAGCTTCGACTTGCTCGATGAAGTCGCGCGCCTCGGCAAGCCGCGCCCGTTGTTGGTGGCCGAAGTCGATCCGAACCTGCCCTTCATCGGCGGCACCGCCTGCGTCGACGGCGATTTCTTCGACCTCGTGCTCGACCTGCCCGGCCCGGCGCCGAAACTGTTCGCGCTGCCGCGCGGCCCGATCAGCGACGCCGACTACGCCATCGGCCTGTACGCCAGCGCGTTGGTGAAGGACGGCGGCACCCTGCAGATCGGCATCGGCTCGCTGTCGGAGGCGCTCTGTCACGCCCTGGTGCTGCGCCATACCCGCAACCAGCACTACCGGCTGTTGCTCGACAGCCTGCGCCCCGGCTACGCCACCAGCGCGCTGGTGCGCGATGCTGGCGGCACCGGACCGTTCGAGCAGGGCCTGTACGGCGCCAGCGAGATGGTCAACGACGGTTTCATGCGGCTGGCGCAAGCGGGCATTCTCAAGCGCCGCGTAGTCGATGACATCGAGGCCATGCGCCGGATCAACGGCAAGCGCGCGACCCCGGAAGACAGCGCGCGCCTGGAGCGCGAGGGCCGCTGGCTCGATGGCGGCTTCTACCTTGGTTCCCACGACCTCTACGACTGGTTGCGCGAAATGCCGGAAGGCCAGAAGCGCGGCATCGGCATGACCCGCATCTCGCACATCAACGAACTGTACGGCGGCTTCGAGGCGCTGGAACGCGAGCAACGCCGCGATGCCCGCTTCTTCAATACCTGCATGATGATGACCGCGCTCGGCGCGGCGACGTCCGACGCGCTCGAAGACGGGCGCGTGGTCTCGGGCGTCGGTGGACAGTACAACTTCGTCGCCATGGCCCACGCCTTGCGCGACGGTCGTTCGATCCTGATGTTCCGGGCCGTCCGCGATGCCGGCGGCGAGAGCCGTTCCAGCCTGCCCTGGAGTTATGGCCACACGACGATTCCGCGCCATCTGCGCGACATCGCCATCAACGAATACGGCGTCGCCGACCTGCGCGGCATCAGCGACCGCGACTGCGTGGTGGCCATGCTCGGCCTGTGCGACGCCAGGTTCCAGCTGGATCTGTTGGCGCGGGCGAAACAGGCGGGCAAATTCGCCGCGGACGACGTCCCAGCGCCGCAATGGCAGGCGAACAGGCCGGAGCGGCTGAAGGCAACATTGCGGCCCTATCGGCAACTCGGCCTGCTACCGGACTATCCGTTCGGCAGCGATTTCACCCTGGTCGAGCAACGCCTGCTGCGCGCACTCGGCTGGCTGAAATCGGCGACCGCGACCAAGCGCGGCAAGCTGCGGACGATCGCCGCAGCCATGCTCGATGGCGGCGAAGTCGACTCCGATGCGCTTGGGCGCATGGGCTTGCTGGCACCGAAAGGATTTGGCGAAAAAATCGAG
>JANYBA010000270.1 GCA_025360985.1 Gammaproteobacteria bacterium
CTTGATTGCGGGCTTTTCTTTGCGCGATGGTTCGATCAACCTTATTCGCCGACTAAGGAGAAGCGGAATGGAACCAAAATTCTGGATTGAATTGGCAGCGATTGTCGCTGTTCCGATAGCTGTGCTCGCGGTAGTCACCCATCGGGTGAAAACCTCGAAAGGAATGGGTGTGAGATCAATACAATTTTTGGCGATCTCCATCTTGCCGGCGGTGGTGCTTGTTCTAGCGTTAGAAGGAATACTTGAAAAGAGCGCAGTGGGTGCGCTACTTGGCACCCTGATCGGCTATCTCTTCGGTAACATTGGCGAATACGATAGAAGCAAGTACAGAGACCAAGGCTCAAGGAACGCGCGTGACGAAAAACCAAAGTGATGCGCTTCTCAGCCTTTAGCTAAGTACATACTTCCGTTGTTTTTTTGGCTTCAGTGTTGTCGGTACCGGCCGCTTTCGTAGACTTCCTCGGCGCGCTGGAACAGGGCGATCGCACGATTGGTCGTTTCGACGTCGTCGGGCGTTCGGGCCAGGTTGCCGTCGGCGGCGACGGAATAGTTCTCCACGCGCTGCTTGGGGCCAAGCAGGGTCAGGTGGCGGAGTCCGTCCGGCGTCGGCGTGAGGTAGCCGAGCTCCTGGTAGTTGACCAGGAAAGCGCGCTGGTCCGGATCGCCGGCCAACAGGTTCTCGCCAAAAAGCACGCCATTGGTCTTGATGCCCAGCAAGGCCAGCAGGGTGGGCGGCAAATCGATCTGGCTCGCCATGGTGTCCACGCGCCGCGGCGGCAACATCTTCGGCGCGTAGAACAGGGCCGGGATCCGGTACAGGTTTGGCGGCAGGCTGATCCTTCCGGCCACCGACGCGTCGTGGTCGGCGACGATGACGAACAGGGTGTCGTCGAACCAAGGTCGTTTCCTGGCTTGATCGAGGAAGTTGTGGATGGCCCAGTCAGTGTATTTCACCGCTCCGTCGCGGCCGCTCTTCGAGGGAAGATCGATGCGGCCGTCGGGATAGGCATAGGGCCGATGATTGCTGGTCGTCATGACGTGCACGAAGCGCTTGACGCCGTCCCGGGTGTCCTTGTCGAGCTGCAGCAACACCTCGTTGAACAGCAGTTCGTCGGCGACGCCCCAAACGGTCCTGAACGCCTTGTCCTGCTCCGAGAAGGAGCGACTGTCGAGCACCTTGTAACCATTGCCGCTGAAGTAGTCGTCCATGTTGTCGAACCCGGCGTAGCCGCCATACACGAACATGGGTTGGAAGGACTTCCGCCGCAGCATGCTTCCCAAGGTGTACAGATCCTGGTTGCCGGATCGCCTGATGATGGATTCCCCCGGCAGCGGCGGCAGCGCCGCCGACATCGCTTCCAGGCCGCGCACGGTGCGGGTTCCGGTCGCATACAGGTTGGAAAACCAGACGCCTTCCTTCACGAGCTGGTCGAGGTGGGGGGTGATTCCTGCGTCGTTGCCGTAAGCGCCCAGGAAGCTCGCGCTCAGGCTCTCGACCTGGATGACGACGATGTGCCGCGGGTTCAATGGGGTCGTGCTGGGCCGGTCCCGGGCGGGGTCAGGCCAGCGCGGCGCCGACGCGGCGTAGGCAGGATTCGGCAAAGTCCGGTAGTAGCGCTTGAAGCTGAGCGAGTTTTCGCTGAAGGCGAGGAAAAGGCTCGCCGGGCCGTTGTGGGCCAGTTCCTGGTTTTCGAGGTCCGGGCTGATCGGCTGGCTCGCGTAGTCGACCGACCAGCCACCGACGAACCAGAACAGGCCGGCGCCAACCAGCGCCAGGCCGATTCGCTGGACGATCCCGAAACACTTTCCGGGCGCCATCGGCCAATGCCGGAACGCCAGCGCGGTGGTCAAGGCGGCCACCATCAAGGTGCCGCCCAACAGCAAGGGCAAGGGATAGGATTCACGGATGTTGCCGACGACTTCGTGGGTGTAAAGCAGGTAGTCCACGGCGACGAAATTGAAGCGGGCATCGAATTCGTTCCAGAACACGAATTCCGCGACCGCGACCAGCAGCAGGAGTCCGCTCAAGGCGAAAACGGCGATGCCGCGCTTGGCCCTGAACGGCCACGCGTTCGGCCACTTGCTGTGGGTGAACGCGGTGAAGACCAGGATCAGCCCGCCGAACGCCAGCCCGAACAGGAGGTCGCCGAGCGCGCCATGCGCGAATATGGAGACCAGCGCCGCCGGGGAGCGGTCGAGGTCAGGCCAGGCGAAGGCGGTCAGGCCAATCCGCGTCAACGTGGCCAGGACCCAGCTCAGCAGCACCGCCAGCGCCGGCAGGTGGAAAGCCTGGTGCCGCAGGCGGTTCACCGCCGGCCGCTGCTGCCGCGGGAAACGTAACGCGTACCAAACACGTAGTCCCACAAGGGCGAAGTGACGCCGAAGTTGCGGTCGGGATGGTGGTGGTGCACGTGGTGGCGCGCCGCCCACATGCGCATGAGCGGATGCCGGAAACGGCTGCGGTGGATCCATTCGTGGCACTGGCCGTAGGCGAAGTAGCCGCCGGCGATACCGCTGGTCAGCAACAGGGCGTAGCTGAGCGGCAACACCTCGTCGAACGTGCCGGCCAGCATCACCAGCGCCAGGGGCGGCAGGAAAAACGGCAGCGAGTCGATGCCCAGCGGGCTATCGTGGTGGCGGCGGTGGCCGCGTTCCATGGCGTGTTCAGGCCCGTGGAACAGCCAGCGATGGAATCCGTATTCGACCAGGCTGAAGATCAGCAGGCCGGAGCCGAACGTGAGCACCGCCGGCGCCGGACGCATGTCGCTCCGGTAGATCGCGACCGCCGCCAGCCCCAGGCACATGCCGAGGTCGAATGCGAAGGCGGCCCAATAGTTGGCCCGTGTGACCGCCATGCGCTCAAGGCCGTCCAGGATCGCATCGATCCAGCCAACCGAAATTTCCAGGTTTTCCCGTGCCATTCCTAGTTTCCTGCGTCCCGCAACGGAGTTGCGACCACGGTCGGGCCGGTAAGTTCACGGTTCTCGAGCCACGAACTTGCGTAACCCTGGGTCTGGTGGTTCACTGCCGGAACAACGGGTCGGGGAGTCGGGATAATGAGCGAAGTCAGGGCATCCGCCAAGCGCCTTTCGAATCCCGGCGGGATGGCGGCCGCGATTTTCCTGGCCGCCCTGCTTTTTGCCGAGTCGCTGGTGGCCCAGACCATCACGCGCGGGCCCTACCTGCAGTTCGGAACGCCCAGCAGCGTCGTCGTGCGCTGGCGCACCGACATCGCCACCAACAGCCGGGTGCGCTTTGGGGTCAACGCCGCGAGCCTGACCGGCACCACCGACGTCGCCACCGTCACCACCGAGCATGAAGTAAAGCTGTCGGGCCTTGGCGCGGCGACCCAGTATTTCTATTCCGTCGGCAGCACGACGACCATCCTGGCGAGCGGAGTCGACTACAAGTTCACGACCGCCCCGGCGTTTGGAGCCGTGCAACCGACGCGGGTCTGGGTCCTGGGCGACTCCGGAACCGCCGACAGCGTCGCGACCGCGGTGCGCAACGGTTACACCACTTTCACGGGCGGCACCAGCACCGATGTCTGGCTGATGCTCGGCGACAACGCCTACGAAACCGGCAGCGATGCCGAATACCAGTCCGCCGTCTTCAACATGTATCCGACGTTCCTGCGCCAGACCGTGCTGTGGTCGACCATCGGCAACCACGACACCGCGCAGTCGACGAATCCGTCGCTGTCCATTCCGTATTTCCAGATATTCAACCTGCCCACCGACAACTCCGCTGGCGGCATCGCCTCGGGAACCGAAAAGTACTATTCGTTCGACTACGGCAGCATCCATTTCATCTGCCTGGACTCGATGACTTCCAGCCGCGCACCGGGCAGCCCGATGCTGGCCTGGCTCGAAACCGACCTCGCCAATACGACCCGCCAGTGGATCATCGCCTTCTGGCACCACCCGCCCTATACCAAGGGCTCGCACGACTCCGACACCGAAACGGAGCTCATCGAGATGCGCACCAATGTCCTGCCGATCCTGGAAGCAGGCGGTGTCGACCTGGTGCTGACCGGCCACAGCCATAGCTACGAGCGGACCTTCTTCATCAATGGTCATTACGGGTTGTCGAACACCTTCACCAACGCCATGAAGGTCAACGGCGGCAGCGGCCGGACCGACGGCACCGGCGCCTACACCAAGCAGACCGGCCTGCCCGCCAACCAGGGCGCGGTATACGTGGTGGCCGGCAATGGCGGGCATGTCACCAACTGGACCGGCGGCAGCACCGCCGAATACAACCCGACGCCGCACCCGGCGATGTTCTATTCGGCGCTGCACGTCGGATCGATGGTGCTGGACATCAATGGCAACCAGCTGGACGTGAAAATGATCCGCGACACCGGCGCGGTCGACGACTATTTCACCCTGTTGAAGAACGACCCGGTGACGCCGCCGGCCGCGCCGACCGGACTCGCCGCCACCGCCGGCAACGCCCAAGTCGCGTTGGGCTGGAATGCCAGCGCCGGTGCGGCCAGCTACGCGATCAAGCGCGCCGGCGTCAGCGGCGGACCGTACGCGACGATCTCCACTACGATCGCGACCAACTATGCCGACACAGCGGTGACCAACGGCAGCACCTATTACTACGTCGTCAGCGGCAGCAACCCGGCGGGCGAGGGCGCGAATTCCGCGCAGGTCAGCGCTACTCCGGTCGCGCCGGCGACGTTGCCGGCGGCACCGTCCGGATTGGTCGCAACGACGGCATCCCGTTCGCAGATCAACCTGGCCTGGGTGGACAACGCCAACAACGAAACCGGCTACCTGGTCGAGCGCTCGACCTCGGCCAATTCCGGATTCGTGCAGATCGCGGTGCTCGGCGCCAACGCTACCGGATACGCCAGCACCGGGCTCAAGTCCAACCGGACCTATTACTTCCGCGTTCGCGCCAGGAACGGCTCGGGCAATTCCGCCTATTCCAATACGGCCAGCGCGAAAACGCTGAAGTGAGGCCGCGCCTGCTGCTCGTGGCGGGCGCGCTGGCGCTCGCCCTGGCCGGACCAGCCGCCGCGCACGAAGGCCTGCACGAACAGATCGCCGAGGTCAGCGCGCGGATCGTGGCGGACCCCGGCTCGGCCGAGCTGTACCTCAAGCGTGCCGACCTGCGCCGCCTCCACGAGGAATGGAACGGCGCGCTCAGCGACTACCGCGCCGCCGAGCGGCTTTCGCCGGCGTTGATCGGCATTCCGCTCGGCCGTGGCCTGTTGTGGCTGGCGCGCGGCCATGACGACCAGGCGAGGCGGGAACTGGACAAGGTCATCCTCGTGGCGCCGAACCATGTCGATGCCCTCGTCGCGCGGGCGCGGGCGTTCGCCGGGCGGCACAAGGGCAGGGAGTCCGCGGCGGATTTTTCCACGGCAATCGCCGTCGCCCAACAGCCGGAACCCGAGTGGTACCTGGAACGCGCGCGGGCGCTGGTTGCCGCGGACCCCACATCGGTGGATGAGGCGATTTCGGGCCTGGACGAGGGCCTGCAAAAATTCGGGCTCTTGCCGACCCTGAGTCTCTACGCGGTCGAACTGGAGCAAGCCAGGGCCAACGTTGACGCGGCGCTCGCCAGGCTGGACGCGATGCGCGCGACCGCCAATCGGCAGGAGACCTGGTGGGAACGCATCGGCGACGTCCAGGTCCACGCAGGTCGCAACGACGAAGCCCGGCAGTCGTATGCCAATGCGCAAAAAGCCTGCTCGGAATTGCCGGCGCGCCTGCGCGGAACCGCGTTGGAGGCGGCGCTGGAAAAACGACTTGCCGAAAAACTCGCTGGCCTCACGCCGCCTGGTTGAATTCGAACGGCGAGGAGAGTCGACCGACCTTCGCCAACGTGGTCCGGCAACCGGTAGGATGTTGGCTTCCCCGGGATACTTTTCATGGCCAAGGCAAAAACCGCGTATGTCTGCGCCGAATGCGGCGCCGACCACAACAAGTGGCAAGGCCAGTGCGGCGAATGCGGCGCCTGGAACACCTTGTCGGAAGTCGTGGTCGAGCCGGCGGGCATGGCCAAGGCGGGAATCAAGAACGTTGGCTATTCGGGCCGCGCCGATGTTGCCGCGATCACGCCGCTCAGGCAGGTCAGCCAGGTCGCCGAGGTGCGCAGCAGCACTGGCATCGGCGAGCTCGACCGCGTGCTCGGCGGCGGACTCGTCGAAGGTTCGGTGGTGCTCGTCGGCGGCGACCCCGGCATCGGCAAGTCGACCTTGCTCCTGCAGGCGGTCGCGGCGATGGCCGCGCGCGTTCCGGCCTTGTACGTCACCGGCGAAGAAAGCCTCGCCCAGGTCGCGGGTCGCGCGCAACGCCTGGGCTTGCCGCTGGACGGCCTGGACGCCTTGGCCGAAACCGGCGTCGAGAAAATCCTCGCGCAACTGGCGCGAACCCGGCATCGGCTGATCGTTGCCGATTCGATCCAGACGCTGTGGTCCGAGCAGCTCACCGCCGCGCCGGGCTCGGTCAGCCAGGTGCGCGAGAGCGCGGCGCGGTTGGTGCGCTATGCCAAGGAAACCGGCACCTCGGTGTTCCTGGTCGGCCACGTGACCAAGGAGGGCGGCATCGCCGGTCCGCGCGTGCTCGAGCACATGGTCGATGCGGTGCTGTATTTCGAGGGCGAAGTGGGAAGTCGGTTCCGCGTGCTGCGTGCCTTCAAGAACCGCTTCGGCGCGGTCAACGAACTGGGCGTTTTCGCGATGACCGACAAAGGCCTGAAGGAAGTGCCGAATCCCTCGGCGATCTTCTTGTCGGGCGCCGCAGGGCCGACCCCGGGCAGCGCCGTGATGGTCACGCGCGAAGGATCGCGCCCCTTGCTGGTGGAAGTGCAGGCGTTGGTGGACCAATCGCCGCTGTCGAATCCTCGGCGCGTCACGCTCGGTCTCGAACAGAATCGCCTGGCGATGCTGCTGGCCGTCCTGCACCGCCATGGCGGCGTCGGCGTGTTCGACCAGGATGTCTTCGTCAATGTCGTCGGCGGCATCCGCGTGCAGGAGACCGCCGCCGACCTGCCGGTGTTGTTGGCGGTGCTGAGTTCCTTGCGCGACCGACCGCTCGCGGAAAAAACCGTGGCCTTCGGCGAAGTCGGCCTGTCCGGCGAAATCCGCCCGGTGCCGAACGGCGAGGAACGATTGAAGGAAGCGGCGACCCACGGCTTCAAGCGCGCCATCGTGCCCAAGGCCAACGCGCCTAAGAAAGGCCGGGTCGGTGAGATGGAAGTGATCGGGGTCGAACGGCTCGTGGAAGCATTGCAGCTTTTGTAGGAGCGAATTTATTCGCGACAGAGATCGCGTCGTCGCTCGGGTCGCGAATGAATTCGCTCCTACCCAACAGACGTCAAGCCCTGTGCAGGATTTGTTCCAATACGTATTTGCTGCCGAAGAAAGCCAGCGCCAGCAGCGCCATCGCGATCAGCGTGAGCTTCACCGCGCGCGGCCCACGCCAGCCATAGCGCCAGCGACCATAGAGTAACCAGGCGAATACCAGCCAGGACGCGATCGACAGCGTGGTCTTGTGCCACAAGTGTTGCGACAGCAGGTCCTGCACGAACACCACGCCGGTCACCAACGCCAGGGTTAGCAAGGCGAATCCGGCCCCGAGGCTGCGGAACAGCAGTGTTTCCAGTTGCGTCAGCGGCGGCAACGCGAGCAGCCAGCCGTGGATCTGCCGTTGCCGCAATGCCCGTTCCTGGAACCAGAGCATCACCGCCAGCAAGGCCGAGATCGCCAGCGTCGCGTAAGCGAGCAGGGCCAGCCAGGCATGCAGCATCAGCCGCCAGTCGAGGTCTTCGGCGCGGCCGTGGCCGTAGCCATGGAACAGCAGCAGCAACGCTGCCGCGAGCGGATAGACGACGATGCCCAGGGCTTGCAGGCGCTGGCCGAGCGACGCGACCGTGGTCAATGCGGCCATCCCGAGGCTGACCAGCGAAAGTGCGGCGAAGAAGTGCAGGTCCGGCCCGTTCAAGGCGTGCCAGTCCTCGACGTGCGTCCAACCGTGCAGGATCAGCGCCGGCACGACCAGGGCCAGTGCCGTCCGGTTCAATGAAAGGCCGTCCGCGCGGGTGGAACGCAGCAGCAGCGCGCCGGCAGCCAGGTAGGCCAAGGCAGCGATTGTCGGCATCAGGAAGGTCGGCATGGGCGAAAGTTTGGCACAAGGGCCCGGGCAGCGCCGCGTTATACTTCGCGCCCCATCGATTTCGCCCAAGCCCATGTTCGAGTCACTGACCCAGCGCCTGTCCGGAACCCTGCAACGCCTGCGCGGCCGTGGTCGCCTCAGCGAAGACAACATCCGCGAATCGCTGCGCGAAGTGCGCGTGGCCCTGCTCGAAGCGGACGTGGCGTTGCCGGTTGTCGTGGCCCTGATCGAAAGGATCAAGGTCCGCGCGATTGGCCAGGAAGTGTTGGCCAGCCTGACCCCGGGCCAGGCCCTGATCAAGGTCGTGCACGACGAAATGGCCGCGGTGATGGGCTCGCAGGCCAGCGAACTGAATTTCAACGTGCCGGCACCGGCGATCATCCTGATGGCGGGATTGCAGGGCGCGGGCAAGACCACCACGGTCGGCAAGCTGGCCAAGCACCTGAAGGAAAAGCGCAAGAAAAAGGTGATGGTGGTCAGCTGCGACGTCTACCGCCCGGCCGCGATCAAGCAGCTCGAGACGCTGGCCAAGCAGGTCGACGTGCTGTTCTTCCCGAGCGAGGTCGGCCAGAGCCCGGTCGATATTGCACGCGCGGCGATCTCCGACGCGAAGAAGAGTTTCGTCGACGTGTTGCTCGTCGACACCGCCGGCAGGCTCGCCATCGACGAAGCGATGATGGCCGAGATCAAGGCCCTGCACGCCGCGATCCATCCGGTCGAAACCCTGTTCGTGGTCGACGCCATGACCGGCCAGGACGCCGCCAACACCGCCAAAGCGTTCAGCGAAGCATTGCCGCTCACCGGCGTGGTGCTGACCAAGACCGATGGCGACGCCCGCGGCGGCGCCGCGCTGTCGGTGCGCTACATCACCGGCCAGCCGATCAAGTTCACCGGCGTCGGCGAAAAACCCGACGGGCTTGATGTCTTCCATCCCGAGCGCGCCGCCAGCCGCATCCTCGACATGGGCGATGTGCTGTCCCTGGTCGAACAGGTGCAATCCGGCGTCGACCAGGACAAGGCGGCGAAATTCGCCGAGAAGGTCGCCAAGGGCAAGCGCTTCGACCTCAACGACATGAAGGACCAGCTCGAACAGATGCAGAACATGGGCGGGCTGGCCGGGCTGATGGACAAACTGCCGGGCATGGGCCAGCTGCCCGACCACGTCAAGAACAAGGTCACCGGCGGCAAGGAAGTGCCGCGGATGGTGGCGATCATCAATTCCATGACCCGCAAGGAACGGCGCAACCCGGCGGTCCTGAACGGCTCGCGCCGGGCCCGGATCGCCAAGGGCGCCGGCACCACGCCGGCCGAGGTCAACAAGCTCCTCAAGCAGTACGAGCAGATGGAATCGATGATGCGCAAGCTCGCCCAGGGCGGCATGAAAGGCATGCTCCGGGGCATGAAGGGGTTGATGGGCGGCGGCGGGATGCCCCCCGGCGGCGGCTTTCCCGGGGGCTTCCGGCGCTGACGGGGTAGGGTCCGGGTTTTCTCAAGCCGGCCGAGCGGTTATACTCTCCGGCTACCCGGCGGCCTGGACTCTGAGTCCTGGCGCCGACTCATCCGAACCAAAGAGCAAACCGAACATGGTCAAGATTCGCCTGACCCGTGGTGGCGCCAAGAAGCGTCCCTTCTACCATATCGTCGTCACCGACCATCGCAACAAGCGCGATGGCCGTTCGCTCGAGCGCGTGGGTTTCTACAACCCGGTCGCCCAGGGCAACGAAAAGCGCGTCGAAGTCAACGTCGAGCGCGTCAAGCACTGGGTCTCCCAGGGCGCGCAGCTGACCGACAAGGTTGGCATGCTGTTCAAGGAAGCCGCGAAGGCTTCCGCCTGAGTTTCCGCCTCGCGCATCGCCGCGAGGCAATCGCTGCCATGAACGAAGAGCGCCGAATCCTGCTGGGCAGGGTCCTCGGCGCTTTCGGCGTTCGCGGCGAAATAAAGCTGCAGAGTTTCACCAACCCGCCGATGGCGCTGCTCAAGTACCAGCCATGGCGGCTGCTGCATGCCGGTGCCGAATCCGAACTGTCCGGCGCATCCGGTCGCGAGACGGCCAAAGGCGTGGTCGCACGCTTTCCCGGCATCGAAGACCGCGACGCCGCCGAAGCCCTGCGCGGCGCCGAGGTCTGGGTGTCGCGAAGCCGACTGCCGGCGCCCAAGCCTGGCGAGCATTACTGGGTGGACCTCGAAGGCCTTGCCGTCGTCAATCGCGAAGGTGTCGTCCTCGGCACCATTTCGCACCTGTTCGAAACTGCCGCCAATGACGTGATCGTCGTGGCGGGTGAGCGCGAGCGGCTGATTCCCTACCTGCCCGGCCAGTTCGTGTTCGACATCGATTTCGAGGCAAGGAAGATGGTGGTTGATTGGGACGCGGACTTCTGATGCGCATCGACGTGCTCAGCCTGTTTCCGGACTTCATTCGCCAGGCCGCCCAGGTTGGCGTCGTCGGTCGTGCCCAGGAACGCGGCCTGTTGAAGGTCGAGGCCTGGAATCCCCGCGACTTCGCCACCGACAACTACCGTCGCGTGGACGACCGCCCCTTCGGCGGCGGCCCCGGGATGGTGATGCTGGCCGAGCCCCTGATCGCGTGCCTGAATGCCGCGCGGCTGGCCTCGACGAAGCCGGCGCGGGTGATCTGCCTGAGCCCGCAGGGCGTTCCGCTGACCCAGGCCAAGGCCCGCGTCTTGGCCGCGATGCCGAGGCTGATCCTCGTGTGCGGCCGCTACGAGGGGCTGGATGAGCGCTTTCTCGAGCGGGAAGTCGACGAGGAACTGTCGATCGGCGATTACGTGCTCTCGGGCGGCGAATTGGCCGCGGCAGTGCTGATCGACGCGGTCGGCCGACTGCAGGACGGCGCCCTCAACGACGCCGAATCGGCCGCCCAGGACAGCTTCGAGGACGGCCTGCTCGATTGCCCGCACTACACCCGTTCCGAGGCCTGGGGCACCGAAGGCGTCCCCCCGGTCCTGCTCTCGGGCGACCATGCGAAAATTGCCCGTTGGCGGCGCCAGCAAAGCCTGGGCCGGACCTGGTTGCGCCGCCCCGACTTGTTGGAGGGCAAGGTGCTGGACCGCAAGGACGCCGAGCTGCTGGCCGAATTCCAGGCCGAATGGCGCGCCGGCCCTGGAAAACCGGAAAACCTCTAGCCAATCAGTCGCTTCGGCGGCTATACTTGCCAGCTTCGCTGCCGAGTGGCAGACCAGACTCGACCCTTTGGTGCAATCATGAACAAGCTCCTCCAGCAATTCGAAGCCGAACAGATCACCCGCAAGCTGCCGGACTTTGGCCCGGGCGACACGGTCGTGGTCAACGTCAAGGTCAAGGAAGGCAACCGCGAGCGCGTCCAGGCCTATGAAGGCGTGGTCATCGCGATCAAGAACGCCGGCCTGAACTCGGCCTTCACTGTCCGCAAGATTTCGCACGGTTTCGGCGTCGAGCGCGTCTTCCAGACCCACAGCCAGATCATCGACTCGGTGTCGGTCAAGCGCCGTGGCGACGTCCGCCAGGGCAAGCTGTATTACCTGCGCGACCTGCAGGGCAAGAAGGCCCGCATCAAGGAAGACTTGTCCGCCCGTTCGGCCGACTGATCGCTCCCCCACCGCGGATCAAGACGGCCGCAACAGCGGCCGTTTTGCTTTTCAGGACCATGAAAGAACCACTCACGACCGTCCGACTCGACCTCTGGCTCTGGGCCGCGCGCTTCTACAAGACGCGTTCGCTGGCCAAGCAGGCGATCGAGTCCGGCAAGGTCGAATTCGAAGGCCAGGTGGCCAAGGCCTCGCGGACCCTGCGCGGCGGCGAACAATTGCAAGTGCGTCGCGGCGAAGAGCGGTTCGAGATCCAGGTGCTCGCGCTGAGCGACAAACGCGGCTCGGCGACGATCGCTCAGACGCTTTACAGCGAAGCCGACGAATCGCGCGAGCGCCGCCTGCGCGAAGCCGCCGAACGACGCGCCGCCAACGCCGGCTACCGGCCACCAGCGGGAAAACCGGACAAACGCGCCCGCCGCCTGATCCAGGCCCTGGGCGACATCGACGCCAGCTAGCGATTCCCAAAGTCCGGCAGGACACCGGCGGCGCGCTTGACCAATGTCAAGGTGAGCCATTGGTGCCGGTCACACACTTGCTCATGTTCCGAGTTTCGGACAAGCAGGGAGAGCTACATGCCTCGGTCAATCTTCGAACACGTCCGCCCCCGGACTGCCAGTTTGCTTTCGATCTCCGTGGCGATGGCGCTGGCCGTCACCGCGACGGCACTGTGGCCCGTCAGCTCGACAGCGCTCCCGCTGTTCGCCCGGCAGACCGGTCAGAACTGCGTGGCCTGCCACGCCGGTGGGCAATTTCCGGAACTGACACCGTACGGACGCTTGTTCAAACTGACCGGCTACACCATCGGCCAGCGAACCGTGCCCTTGTCGGCCATGGTCGTGGCGAGCGCCTCCCATGTCGCCAACACCTCGAAAAGCGACGATCCTTCCGCTGACTTCCAGAAGAACGGCTCGCTGATCGTCCCGACCGGCAGCGTGTTCGTCGCCGGGAAGGTGACCGACAACATCGGCGCCTTCCTCCAGATCACCTACGACAACTACGCCGCGCAGTCGGACGATGGCAAGTTCCATGGCCATAGCGGCGCCGACAACATGGAGATCCGCTACGCCGACCGACAGGTCGACGCGAACAAGGATTTCATCTGGGGCATCTCGGCCAACAACAACCCTTCGTTCGCGGACCCTTGGAATTCGGCCGCCGCGTGGATGCAGTACGTGCCCGTTCCGAGCCCGACCAGCAGCAGTTTCATCGACGGCAATACGCCCTATCCAGGCATCGCCGCCGGCGGCAACATCGCCGGGATCAGCGCCTACGCCTTTTGGAACCAGACCATCTACGCCGAACTGGGTGGCTATCGCACCGCGAACGGCTTGGCGTCGTTCATGAGCGCGGGCGTGCCGAGGGACGAGAAGACGATACTCCAGGGGACAAATCCGTACTGGCGCCTCGCCTGGTCGCATGCGTGGGGGCCGAGCAACATCATGATCGGCACTTCGGGCATGGTCGCCGACGTCTACGACGATCCGCTCGACGCATCGGACCCGAACAGCGTCCATCATTTCCACGACATCGGCTTCGATTCCCAGTACCAGTACCTGCTCGATCCGCATACCATCACCGCGCAGATCGCCTATACGCGCGATCGCCACCGTTATCCGTCGTTCCTGGCCAACCAGCCGGTCGAAGACGTCAACGGCGATCCGCTGCCCGATACCAATGCCAACGACACGACCCATGTGTTGCGGGCAAAGGTGAGTTACATCTACATGGCGAAGTACGGCGGCAGCCTGGCGCGTTTCAGCCAGAGTGGCAGCCGCAATTCGGCGCTGT
>JANYBA010000273.1 GCA_025360985.1 Gammaproteobacteria bacterium
TCAGCGCCCTGCTCGACGACCCCGCATTCCGCCGCGACGTGGTGCTGATCGTCACCTTCGACGAAGACGGCGAGCCCTGGCCTTACCGACGCCATGGCGACAATCGCGTTTACGCCGCGCTCTGGGGCGATAGAGTCGTTCCGGGCGAAATCCACGAACGCCATGACCACTACGACCTGCTCCGCACCATCGAATCGGCCCTGGGCGTCGCGCCGATGGCCACCGGCGACCGCAATGCCAAGGTGATCGCCGGGGTCCTGCGCTAGCCGCGCGAAATTTTCCGCGCATCCTTTTGCCCCCAGCCCGACTCTTTGTGCCGTTGCGTTCGCAAAGAGCGATGGGGAAATGTCAGGATTTCGTAAATTCGCACCGCCGTTGCTGGCGATCCTCGGCCTGTGGCTGGGCCGGGACTGGCTGCGTCTGGGCTGGCAGGCGTGGCATTACCCGGTCGCCGGCGGCCACGATCGCGGTCCGCTGCGAATCGCCGACGGCGCCACTTACCTCGCCGCCGGAGCAGATGGCCTGGAAGTTCGAGCGCTTGCGGGCCGGATGGCGGTCATCCGGTTCGCCGTTCCCGCCGGGGTCGATCGTATCGACGACATCGCCCTCGCCGACGGATTCTTGTTTGCCCTCGATGCCACTTCGCCCGGACACCTGGCGGTCTATTCACTGGCGGATCCGATGCGCCCCGCCCTGGTGGCCGCGCCGATTCCGGTGGAAGTCGGGCCGTTCTCGGGCGTCTCCGCCGCTGCAGGGATCGTCGCCGTCTCCGGCGGCACCTCGCGCCTGAGCCTGCGCGGCTACGACGCACGCGGCGTGCTCGGCAATGACGTGGCGTTTGCCGACTATGGTCGCGGCCAACCGGACATCGCGCTGAGCGCGGATGGAAAGCTCGCGGCGATTTCCACCCATCTCTACGGCCCGAAGTTCGCGATCACGATTGCGCGTGTCGACGCGAGCCCACTGGGCTTGCAGGAAATCGGCCAGATGCCACTGCCCGATGCCGGCTTCACTCACGGCGGCTCCAAGCCGGCGCATTTCCCCATCGTCGCAGCTTGGGCCGGCACAAGGCTTTACGTGGCGCACGGCGGCGGACTCGACGCGTTTGCCGTCGACGCGACAACGCCGCCGCGATCCCTGGCGCACGATCCGGGCGCGGCGCCGGCGATGGACATCGCCATCGCTGACGATCGCCTCTACGTGCTGCGCGCGGGATCCGCGCCGGCCGTGCTTCGCTACCGCATCAGCGCGAATGCCGACCCGGCGCTCGAATCGATCCTGCCGATCTCGAGCCTGCCCAGCGGCATCGCCACATTTGGCGATCGCCTGTTCCTCGTTGATCGGCGCAATGGCTGGCAGGCCATTGCCGCTGACGCTTTTCCACCTGCCACACCCTGAACCGTCCACCCAAAGGAGATCCTGCAATGAAACCGTCCGCCAACCTGCTCGCCCTGGCCATCGTCGCCAGCCTTGGCCTCACGGCCTGCCAGAAAAAATCGGAAGAGATGATGCCGGCTGCCAGCAGCAATGCCATGGCTGCGGACTCGACGGCCGCCGACAAACCCGCCGACGCCATGCCGGCGACGCCGACCTCGGCCAAGTACACCGTCGTGTTCACGCCGCGCTGGACCAAGGCCAACTTCCCATTCGAGTACCCGGACACCTCGTTCATCCACAAGCCGCATTTCTCCGGCTGGATCGGCACCGCGCACAACGACGCCTACCGCATCTTCGCCGAAGGCACGATGCCGACGCCGGGCCTGGAGCGCCTCTCGGAAATGGGCAAGCACGATCCGCTCGACGCGGAGATCAACGCCGCCATCGCCGCCGGCAACGGCCTGGCGCTGAGCGAGTCCGACCCGCTGAAAGACTTCAGCCAGACCGTCAGCTTCGAAGTCAGCGTCGACGACAAGCATCCGACGGCGGGCCTGGTGGCGATGATCGCGCCGAGCCCGGACTGGTTCGCTGGCGTCGATGTGAATTTGATGGAAAGCGGCGGCTTCGTCGCCAGCAAGTCGGTCGACGTGATGGCCTGGGATTCGGGCGGCGACGACGGCAGCACCTATTTCGCCGACGACATCGACACCGACCCGAAGAAGCCGACGATGCCGAACAGGGCGCCGCACTTCCTCAAGGACGGCAAGGCGATGCCGGTCGGTACCTTGACCTTCACCCGCATGTAACTGGCGGTGGCACAGCCGGGCCGGGG
>JANYBA010000274.1 GCA_025360985.1 Gammaproteobacteria bacterium
CGTTGAGGCGCACGTACAGCTCGGGCGACTCGTCGGACGGGCCGGAAATGATCAGCGGGGTGCGCGCCACGTCGATAAGGATCGAGTCCACCTCGTCGACGATCGCGTAGAACATGCCGCGCTGGAAGCGGTCTTCCTTGGCCAGCGCCATGTTGTCGCGCAGGTAGTCGAAGCCGTACTCGTTGTTGGTGCCGTAGGTGATGTCGGCGTCGTAGGCGGCCTTCTTGTCCGAGTGCGGCATGTTCGGATAGACCACGCCGATGCTCAGGCCGAGGAAGTTGTACAGCTTGCCCATCCAGGCGGCGTCGCGCTTGGCCAGGTAGTCGTTGACGGTGACCACGTGCACGCCCTTGCCGGCGAGCGCGTTCAAATATACGGGCAATGTCGCTACCAGGGTCTTGCCTTCGCCGGTGCGCATCTCCGAAATGCGCCCGGAATGCAGCACCATGCCGCCGATCAGCTGGACGTCGTAATGGCGCAAGCCGAGCACGCGGCGCGAGGCTTCGCGGCAGACCGCGAACGCTTCCGGCAGGATCTGGTCGAGGGTCGCACCCTCGGCAAGACGCTGCTTGAATTCCTCGGTCTTGCGGGTCAGCGCCGCATCGTTGAGGCGTTCCAGCTCGGGCTCGAAGGCATTGATGCGGGCGACGTTCTTCTGGAACTGGCGCAGCAGGCGTTCGTTGCGGCTGCCGAAGATGCGGGTAAGCAGGCTGTTGAGCATGGTAGGACCGAATGGGGGAAGGGCGTCGTGCCGGCGCGGGGCGACTCGGAACGGCTGAACGGCAACGGCCACCCTCGCGGATGGCCGGCTAGTTTAACGTGTGGGGGCGGGTCGGGCGAAATCAAGCCGCCGGGCTTGTCTGTACCAGGCGTTCAGCCGCGGACGCTGTCCAGGAACTTGCGCGGATTGACCGGGCGGCCGTTGACGTGGACTTCGAAGTGCACGTGCGGGCCGGTCGAGCGGCCGGTCGAGCCGGCCCGAGCCAGGACCTGGCCGGGGCGGACGATGTCGCCGACGCGGACAACGAGCTTGGAATTGTGCCCGTACAGGGTGCTGTAGCCGTTGCCGTGGTCGATCTCGACGACGTTGCCAAAGCCGCTCTTGTTGCCGGAAAACACCACCACGCCACCGGCCGCGGCGCGGACCGGATCGCCGTAGTTGGCGTCGAAGTCGATGCCCATGTGGTGGGCCTGGCCGCCACTGAAGGGATCGGCGCGGGAACCGAAGCCGGAGGTTATGTAGCCCGGCACCGGGCGGGCCGTGGGTAGGGCGCTGAGCTGCAGCTGCTTGTTGTACATCATCGATTCGAGCACCGAGAGCTGGCTCCCGGACTGGTCGAACTGGAGTTGCAACTGGTCCAGGCTCTTCAGGAGGTCGCCGGCCGGCACGTCGCTGACCTCCTCGTCGCCGCCCATGCCAGGCACGCGGTCGAACTTGAATTCGCCATCGCTGAGCTTGCCATCGTGGGTCAGGCGCTCGCCGAGGGCGTTGAGCCGGTTGGCCTGGGCCTGCAGTTCACCGACCCGGGCGGCGATGGCGTTGATTTCGCGCTGGGCGTCGTCGCGGGCGGCCTTCAAGGCGGCTTGCTGGTGCCCCAGGTCCTGCTTGAGCGCGGCGATCTGCACGCTGGCGCCACCGGCGTGGGAGGCGAACCCGGCGGCGAACATGCCGCCCAACAAGCCCAGGACCAGCGCCGAAGCCGTCACGGCGACCTTGGGATTGCCGAACGCCAGTTTCACCGGCGTGCGGAGGAATTTGGATACGATGATGATATTGACCATGTCGAAGCACACTCGCTCTATGTCTCGTGCCAACCCCGCTCCGGGATCCCTTTCGTCGCCGCTGCAAGCCGCCGCGGAGTCTGGTCTGGGGCCCCTGATCCAACGCGCCAGGATGCTCGACGGGCTGGATGGAGTACTGCGTGAGAAACTTCCCGCCGCACTGGCCGGACATTGCCGGTTGGCCAACGCGGATAAGGACAAACTGGTATTCCTGGTCAGCGCGCCGGTCTGGAAGAGCAAGCTGCGGCTGATGGCCGATGTCCTGTTGGACGCGGCCGCCGCGGCTGGCCATCCGGCCCGCACGCTGGTCGTCAAGGTAGAGCCACCCGCGCCCATGACCCCGGATGCGATTGGCAAACCCCTCACCCAAGCCGTTCGCGACTCTCTGCGAATGGCCGCCCGATCCGTGGAGGATCCAGATCTCCGGGCTCAATTGTTGAAGCTGGCGTCCGTGCCTAAGTGATACTTGTGGACGCATTCTGCCCCAGGCCGGCGGCCTGTCCGTTAAGGACTCGTTAACGCGCGGGGTGGATTTCCCCGGACGGGACGCGGGTCACAGGCAAAAGGGGTCAGAGCGCCTGGGCCGGGTGGGCGTAGGAAATGGGCGCCGAGGCGGCGGCTTCCTCGTCTTCGAAAGTCACGTATTCCCAGGCTGCTTGCTCCGCCAGCAAGGCCCGCAGCAGCTTGTTGTTGAGCGCATGCCCGGACTTGTAGCCGTAAAACGCGCCGATCAGGCTGTGGCCGAGCAGGTACAGGTCGCCGATGGCGTCGAGGATCTTGTGTTTGACGAACTCGTCCTCGTAACGAAGGCCGTCTTCGTTGAGCACGCGGTAGTTGTCGAGCACGATCGCGTTGTCCATCGAACCGCCGAGGGCGAGGTTGCGCTCGCGCAGCTGTTCGATGTCCTTCATGAAGCCGAAGGTGCGGGCGCGGCTGACTTCCTTCACGAAGGACGTCGTCGAGAAATCGATTTCGGCGCTGGACACCGCCTTCTGGAAGGCCGGGTGCTGGAAATCGATGGTGAAGCCGACCTTGAATCCGTCGAAGGGCTCGAAGCGCGCCCACTTGTCGCCGTCTTCGACCTGGATCGGCTGCTTGATGCGGATGAAGCGCTTGGCCTTGTTCTGCTCTTCGATGCCGGCCGACTGCAGCAGGAACACGAAGGGGCCGGCAGAACCGTCCATGATCGGCACTTCGGCCGACGACAAGTCAACATAGGCATTGTCGATACCCAGGCCCGCCAATGCCGACAACAGGTGTTCGACCGTCTTGATCTGCACGCCGCCCTGCACGAGGGCCGTGCACAGGCTGGTGTCGCCGACGAGCTCGGCCTGCGCCTTGATTTCGACCGGACGGTTGAAGTCGGTGCGCCGGAACATGATGCCGGTGTCCGGCGCCGCAGGACGCAGGGTCATGTAGACCTTTTGGCCGCTATGAAGGCCCACGCCGGTCGCGCGGATCACATTCTTCAGCGTGCGTTGCCTGACCATCGCGTGGCGTTTCCCATCAAGGGGGACACAAAACGTTCACGAGGATAGCACAAGCCATCCAGTGCGGCTTGGGCCGCAAGTCACACAAACCCCTCTAAACAAAGGGATTCCGGTACGCGGCCAATAGGCGGTCGGCCGGGCCGGATGCAAAAAGAAAGCCCGCCAGAATCCCTGGCGGGCTAAACGGAACCACCACCCCCGGCCTAGGGAACCGGGGGTAAAACGATCAGTCGGCCTGGCGGCGCAGGAATGCCGGGATGTCGAGGTAGCCGGTATCCGGCGTCGAGTCCGCCAGGGCGGTCCCCGTGGCCGGCTCGGCGCTGGTCCGGGCACGCAGGCCCGGGTTGCAGGCAGGCGCCGGAACGCGGTCGGGAATGCTGTCGTAGTCCGGCATGCCGGTGCTGCCGTTCCGGACCAGCTTGACCGGTTGCCGGATCACTTCCCGCATGGGCTCGCCGGTGGTGCGGACGGGCTGGCGCAGGGCGCTGC
>JANYBA010000210.1 GCA_025360985.1 Gammaproteobacteria bacterium
CGCAAATCCGGCGCAGGCTGCCGGCAAAACTGCGGTAGCTGGACAATCGCGCCACCAGCGGGCCGGCCGGACCGAGCAGCAGCTTTTGCAGCAGCAAGGGAAAGGTCGCCTCGGGAAACAGCCCGCCGTTGAGGAAGGTCACCGAGCGAATGCGAAAAGGCAGTTCGCCTTCCCGCTGCCGGGCCAGCAATTCCTGGGCGACGGTATCGCCGTAGTCGTGCGCGAGCACCACGACCTCCGACAGACCGCGCGTCTCTGCCAGCGCCTGCCATTGGTCGGCCGAGGCAGCAATGGAATAGGCGTAGTCGAGTGGCTTGTCGGACAGCCCGAAGCCGAGCATGTCGATGGCATGGCATTCGAAGGCCAGGGCCAGCGTCGGCCAGACCCGCGCCCAATCGAAACTGGAGGTGGGAAAGCCATGGATGAGCAACAGGGGCGGCCCGTGGCCGCCTCGGTGGGCGAACACTCGATGCCCCCGGAAGTCCAGGAATTCCCCGGACTTCCGCCATGCTTCGGCATCAGTAATCGTCGCGGCGTGCACTAGCGGATCATGTAGACCTTGCGCACGGTCTCGTGCACGCGGCAGGTGCCGCGCCAGTCCTTGCGGAAAAAGGCGATGGTGTCGGCCCTGACCTCGATCACCTCGCCGCTCTCGTGCACGTAGGTGCAACGGCCGAGCAGGAAATGGCAGAACTCGTCGCGGGTCACGTGGCAATGCCAGTAGCCCGGCGTGCACACCCAGATGCCGGTTTCGTTGCCGCCGTCCGGGTCGCGGTGCAGCAATGCGCCGGACGTCATCGACTGGCCTTCGATCATGGTGTCGATCGGGCCCCAGTCCTTGAGTGGTTCGTGCGTAGTCGGTCCGTGGATCACCGGGGTGGTCATGCCTGAAAATTTCCCATGCTGGCGATTTCGGCGAGGATGCGCGCGGCCTTCGCGGTGCCGGCGGCGGCCTGCATATGCACCGACAGCGTCTGCAGGCGCCACTTCATGTCGGCGTCGGACAGCAAGCGGGCAATGCAGGCAGCCAATTGCGGCTCTGTCCAGTCGTAACGCGGCAATTGCTCGCCGTAGCCGGTGTCGTGGACGCGCGCGGCGTTGTCGAGGCCGTCCCAGCAGAACGGCATGATGATGGCCGGTTTGCCGAAAAAAAGGGCCTCGTTGAAGCTGTTATTGCCGCCATGGTGGATGAACAGGTCCACCCGCGGCACGACCGCCGGCTGCGGATACCAGGCTTCCAGGTGCACGTTGCCGGGCACGTCGGAGTATTCGCCGATGTAGTCGCCGACATTCATCAGGAACCGATACGGCAGCTTGGCGAAGGCGGCAATCAGGCGCTTGTACAGTTCGACGTCGGCGGCGCCGAGCGACCCGTAGGAAACGTAGATCAAGGGCTTGTCGTTGCACGTCGCGAACGCCGGGACCACGTATTCACCTTCGTCGCGCACGCAGCCCTCGAGGTACTGGAAGCGGCGCGGGTCCAGCGGCTGTCGCCGCTTGAACGCCAGCGGCTGCGGGTAGAGCAGCAGGTTCATCGTCGGCGAGGCTTCGAAGAACTCGCCGAGCGCATAGGGCGCGTGGCCCTGTTCGGCCAGGAAAGCATTGAAACGGTCGTGCACTGGCTTCACGAGGTCGAGGAAACGCTCCTGGAATTTCCGGAAGCCGTCGAAATCGCTCTCGTGGCAACCAGACAAATGCGGCGGGATGTCAGGGTCCGGAATCTCGTTCTCGGAACAGGAGATGATCCGCACCCAGGGACAGCCGGCCTTCTTGATCGCCGGAAACAGGATCACGTTGTCGACCGCGACCAGGTCGGGCTTGATGTCCTGCAGGTGGGCATGCAGCCCGGCCTCGGCGATTACCGCCGAGTCGACGATCGCTTCCCAGACCGGGATCACGTAGGTCGGCAACTGCTCGATCGGCGCCAGCTTGAAGTACGGCTGCTTTTCGGCGATGAAATTCGCCCAGAATTTGGCGATCTCCTCGTCCGACATGCCGCCGGACATGTCGACCAGGCGCTCCTCGAAGCCGTATTTCTCGAATACTCCCTTGAAACCCTTGTCGCAGACGAAGACCGGCATGTGGCCCATGGCGCGCAAGCGCTGGGCGATGCCGACGCAGTTCAGCGCCGGCCCGAACGCCGCCTCCGGAAACAGGACGATGGTTTTCGCGTGGCCCATGACCCCTAGCCTACAATAACCATCTTTGCGCCGGGAATCCGATGGCCCCCAAGGCAACCGTTTACAAGGCCGAGTTGCAAATCAGCGACATGGACCGCCACTACTACGCCAGCCATTCGCTGACCCTGGCCCAACATCCGTCGGAAACCCCGCAGCGACTGGTGGCGCGCTTGCTCGCCTTTGCCTTGTTCGCCGACGAGCGACTGGAATTCGGCCGCGGCCTGAGCACGGATGAGGATCCCGACCTGTGGCGCCGCAGCTACACCGGCGAGATCGAGCAGTGGATCGACCTCGGGCAACCAGACGAATCGGATGTGCGCAAGGCCTGCGGTCGCGCCCGGGACGTGGTGCTCGTCACCTACAGCGGCAATGGCGCCGAAATCTGGTGGAACAAGAACGCCGCCGCCCTCTCCCGCCTGAAGAACCTGCGCGTGTTCGATCTTGACCCGGCCGAAGTCGAGGCGGCGACAAGGTTGCTCGATCGCAACATGCGCCTGACCGCGATGATCCAGGACGGCGAAATGCAGCTGCTCAGCGACCAGCACACCATCTCGATCAAACCGCGCCTGCGCGCGCTCGTGGAATAATCCGGACATGCCCGACTTCGACGACATCCGCCCGATCACCCTGCCCGAGATCCGCGCGGCCCGGGAGCGCATCGCGCCGACCATACTGCGCACGCCCCTGTTCCGGCTCGACCTGGGCCCGGGCATGCCGGACGTCCGCCTCAAGCTCGAGAACTTGCAACCGATCAATTCCTACAAGCTCCGCGGCGCCGCCAACGCCATGGCGATGCTGAGCGAGGCCGAGCGCCAGCTCGGCGTCTGGACGATCAGCGCCGGCAATGCCGGCCAGGGCGTGGCCTACGCGGCGCGCCAGGCCGGCGTTCCGTGCACGGTCGTAGTCATCGACAGCGCGCCTATCGCCAAGATCGAGCGCATGAAGGCGCTTGGCGCCAAGCTCGTCCCGGTTCCGTATCCCGTCGCCTGGAAAGCGATGGGCGATCGCAGTTTTCCCGGCATCCCCGGGACTTTCATCCATCCCTTCGACGACCACGATTTCATCACTGGCCACGGCACCATGGGTCTCGAGATATTCGAAGACGCACCCGATACCGCCGTGGTCATAGCCGGCATCGGCGGCGGCGGCCTGATCACCGGTGTCGGCAGCGCGCTCAAGGCCCTGAATCCGGCGATCCGCGTCTTGGGCGCGGAACCGGAAACGGCAGCGGCAATGGCGACCTCGTTGGCGGCCGGGTCGGCGCAGGAATTCCCCGGCTGGGAAGCCTCGTTCGTCGACGGCGCCGGCAGCCGCAGCGTGTTTCCGCGCATGTGGCAGCGGATGCGCCCGGTCGTCGACGGCAGCATCGTCGTCAGTCTCGACCAGACCCGCCAGGCGATGCGCCTGATGGCGGAAAAAGCCCGGGTGATTTCCGAAGGCGCCGGGGCCTTGGCGCTTGCCGCCGCGCTCACCGGGCAGGCCGGCGACGGTCCGATCATCGCGATCGTCTCGGGCGGAAACATCGACCTCGAGAAATACATCGCCTGCATCGCCTGACGACCGCCATCCCGGGCGCAGCGAGGGAACTGCTGTTGTTCTAGCCGCCGACGAACTCGAACAGGTAGTGCCAGGTCGGGTTGATGCCGTGGCGCTGCACCATCGGATCGAGGTACTTCGGCGATTTTGCCTTCGGCCGGTAGCCATGCGCGAGGATCAGCGGCTCGAAGTCGTGGTCCCAGTTGTTGATCAGGCGTTCGCCGCCGTGTTCGAGCGCATTCGGCACGATCATCAAGTAGGGCACGCGGTGGCGTTCGAGCATGGCCAGCCACCAGTCGATGGCCGCGACCGGACATTCGGAAAAACTGTGCATGTTGACCGCGAGGTCGATGGGGCTCTCTGCCAGGGCCAGGTCGACTTCGTCCAGGGGTATCACCCGGCCGCGGTTTTCCAGGTGGCGGAATCTCATGTGGTGCTCACTGAGGAAAGTCGACACCGCGATGGCGTCGGTGCACAGGCAGGCGATGACGCTGGGCAGGCCTTCGAGCACGCGCTGGGCGAAGCGGCCGTAACCGGCGCCGATGTCGAGGATGCGCACGTCCTTCCATGTCGACAGTCCCAGCTGCCGCTCCAGGAAAAGGATCTCGGCGATCGAGTCGAGCAGGTCGCGCGACACCTTGCGGCCGTCGATATCAAAGGTATGGCTGCCGAAGGCGCCGTCCTCCGAGAGCCGCAACCAAAGACCGAGGTTGTCGATCGCTTTCAGGTAGTAGGTGGTGAGCGCGTAGCCGGCCTCGTCCATGTTCTGGCCGCGCAACTGGTAGACGTAGGCGTTGTCGCCCCGGTAGTGGTGGATGTCGTCGCTGCTGACATAACCCTCGCGCCAGATCGCCGACTCGCACAGGCTCGGGTCGAAACGCCGGTAGCGTTCCTTCAGCTCCAGCAGGCGCGGATGGTCCGCGCGCAAGGGGTCCGAACCATCCGTTTCCTCCGCCAAATGCCGATGGATGGTGCTGCCCATGCTCAGAACAGCGGCTTGAGGACCATCACGATGCCCACCAGCGACACCGTCCAGACCAGGGTGCGCACATAGCTGATGCCGAGCGCATAGATCGGGATGTAGATCAGACGTGACCAGAGGTAGAGCTGGGCCCCCAGCACCGTCCCGGCGTTGCTGCGCTGGGTCAGCGCCACCGCCAGCACGGCGGCGGCGAAGATCGGAAAGGTTTCCCCGAAGTTGTACAGGGCACGACTGACGCGGGCCGCTACGCCGGTGAGCGGCGGCGTGTTGTCGCGCGAGCCGAAGGCCCAGGCCAGGCCGCGCTGCTGCACGGACAAGGTCGCTGCCAGGCCGATGTGCATCAACCCCAGGCCCATGGCGCAGGCCAGCAACTGCAATTCCGTGCCCATTGTTCCTCTCCCTTGTTGGTTGCCCTAACGCTGGATATCCCCGGAAGCGGACAGACCCTTCCCCCTACTGCTTGCGGTTGACCCAGATGTCGCCATGGGTCTGGGTGCTGTCGCCCTCGCCCATGATGGCGACCGCCTTGCCCAGGTTGTTGATGGCGACCATGTCGTAGTCGCCATAGGGCAGGCCGAAGCCAGCGGCGGTCTTGTAAGTCGCGCCGCTGCTGGCATCCGAAACTTTCGCATCCGCCGTCCAGGCCAGGCCGTCGGCCGACTCGCGCTCCCAGACGTTCCAAGCGCCGCCGCGCTTGTCCATCCATGTGATCGCGAACAAGCCAGGCTTGCCGGCCGCCGCGACCGAGGTGGCATCGGCGCCGCCGGCCGAGTTCGTCATTTCGGCGCGCGCGCTCCAGGTCGCGCCGGAATCGGTGGACCGGCGCGTGTAGACCTTGCCGTTCCCGCCGACAGTGAGGGCGCCGCTGTAGACCAGCACGAAGTTGTTGCCATCGGAGGCGACCGTGGTCACGGAGCCGGTGGCATAGGTCGCGCCGGTATTGAGCGTATCGACGACCGTCCGCGTCCAGGAGGTTCCGCCATTGCTGGTGCGGAACGCCACGATCGGGATCGGGCCGGTCAGCTTGGTGTTGTTGCCGCTCTCCGGATACTCCGAGGCCACGAACATGGCCGTGCCGTTGTTGAGCACGGTCGCGCCGTTGGAGTAGTAATAGATGCCGGATTCGTTGGTGAGTTTCAGCGGCGCGGAGAAACTGGTGCCGTCGTTGTGCGACGCAACCGCGTAGGCATTGCCGCGCGAGGTCCACGAAATGTAGATGTGGTGCCCGTCCGGGCTGGAGGCGATCCAGGGCTTGTCGGACCATGAACTGCCGGACACGGTGATCGGCGTCGTCCAGGTCGCGGCGTGGTCAAGCGACTTGGTGAAGCTGATCTTGTTGCTTTGCATGTAAGTGGCGTACAGCGCGCCACTGGCGGCGGTCGCCATGACGATGTCGTATTGTCCGGTGCCGGTGCCGCAAGACGAGCAGATCGACTTGGCCGGGCCGAAACTGGTGCCGCCGTCGGTCGACGTGCGGATATAGATCTGGATCTTGCTGCCGACGTACTGCATCCAGGCGCCATAGACATAGGGCGCGGAAGGGTCGGCGGCGATCGCCGGCTCCCATCCCTCCCCGAGCGTTGGCGAGGACGCCAGTTGCTCGCCATACCAACCGACGGTGGCAGCCCGCACCCCCGCGCCTGCGGCGAGGCAGACAACGGCGGAAACCAGCAAGACGCGCAGCGGAGATGCCCGCAGCTCAGGAACGATGGATACGGAAATCCGGCTCATGGCGACCCTCCCCAGGGTATCGGGGGCCAAGCTAGTCGCCAGCACCGGTGAAGTCAAACCGGGGCCATCCCGAGCGTCGAGGCGCCGTCCGGCGCAAGTGGGCAATCCGTGTTCCGCATGATCCGGCCGTCGAGCCGCGGAATGGCGGGGCTTGGCCATAGTCGCTAACATTCGAATCCTGCACCTAACGACGAAACCATCCGGGAGACGGGCATGCGTAGCGGGATTCTTGCCTTGGGCGTGTTGTTGGCGGCCATGGGATCGGCCAACGCCGATCCTCGTCCAGGCCCGGAAAAAATGTTTGCGCCGGAAGATCTCTTTTCGCTCGAATGGGCGTCCGATCCGCAAATGCGGCCGGATGGCGGCGCCGTCGCCTATGTGCGTTCCTCCTACGACGTGATGACCGATTCGCCGCGACGCGCGATCTGGCTGGCCGCGCCGGGAACTGGCGAACAACGGCCGCTGGTCAGCGGCCCGGCGGGCGGCGGCTCACCGCGTTGGTCGCCCGACGGCAGGCGCCTGGCCTACGTTTCCAGCGCCGAAGGCGATCGCGCGCAATTGTTCGTGCGCTGGATGGACACCGGCGCCACCGCCCGCGTCGCCAGCCTGCCCGGTGGCCCCGACAGCATTGCCTGGTCGCCCGACGGCCGCTATCTCGCCTACACGCTGTTCGAGCCGGACGAAGGCCTGTCCCTGGGCAAGCCGATGGACAAGCCGGAAGGCGCGAAGTGGGCGGAACCACTGACCATCATCGACCAGATGAACTACCGCGCCGACGGCGCCGGCTATTTGAAGCCGGGTTACAACCACATCTGGATCGTACCCAGCGACGGCGGCGCGCCGCGCCAACTGACGTTCGGCGCCTTCGACGAAAGCAGCCAGCTGTCCTGGAGTGCGGACAGCCGCGCCATCGTCTTCGCGTCCAACCGCGAAAAGGACTGGAAGCGCGCTGCCCAGGAGTCGGAAATTTTTGCCGTCGACCTGGCCACGGGCGCCATCAGCCAACTCACCCACCGCAAGGGTCCGGATGCCGAACCGGCCGTTTCCCCGGACGGAAAACTGATCGCCTACACCGGATTCGACGACCACCTGCGCGGCTACGAGAACCAGCGCCTGTACGTGATGAATCGCGACGGCTCGAACTCGCGCGTGCTGACCGGCTCGCTCGACCGCTCGGTGCAAGGCCCGCAGTGGGCCGGCGACAGCCGCAGCGTCTACGTCGCCTACGTCGACCATGGCGTGACCAAGGTCGCGCGCGTCGGCCTGAATGGAAAGATGAGCGACGTCGCCAGCGGCCTGGCCGGCGGCGGCCTCGATCGACCGTACAGCGGCGGCGATTTCAGCGTCGCCGGCAATGGCGCCATCGCCGCCACGGTCGGCGACAGCCATACGCCACCGGAACTGGCGATCGGCGGCAAGGGCGGCCTGCGCCGGTCCAGCCGGCTCAACGACGACCTGTTCCTCGGCAAGTCCCTCGCCAATGTCGAAGCCTTGCCGGTCAACTCCTCCTTCGACAAGCGCGCCATCGATGCCTGGATCGTCACGCCGCCGAATTTCGATCCGAACAAGAAATATCCGCTGATCCTGGAAATCCACGGCGGCCCCTTCGCCAGCTATGGGCCCGTGTGGTCCGACGACGACCAGTTGTACGCAGCCGCCGGCTACGTGGTGGTGTACAGCAATCCGCGCGGCTCGACTTCCTACGGCGACGAGTTCGCCAACCAGCTCGACCGCGCCTACCCGGGCCACGACTACGACGACCTGATGAGCGTGGTCGACGCCGCTATCGCCAAGGGCTTCGTCGATGCCAACAACCTGTTCGTCACCGGTGGATCCGGCGGCGGCGTGCTCAGCGCCTGGATCATCGGCAACACCGATCGCTTCAAGGCGGCCGCGGTGCAAAAACCGGTGATCAACTGGTCGAGCTTCGTGCTCAATTCCGACGGCCCGTCCTTCTTCTACCGCTACTGGTTCTCCAGTCCGCCCTGGGAAGATCCCGACGCCTACTGGAAGCGCTCGCCGCTGTCCCTGGTCGGCAAGGTCACGACGCCGGCGCTGGTGATCGTCGGCGACGAGGACTACCGCACGCCGGTCAGCGAATCGGAGCAGTACTACGAAGCGCTGCAGATCCGCGGCGTCCCCACCGCCCTGGTGAAGGTGCCCGGCGCCAGCCACGGCAGCATCGCGGCGCGGCCCTCGCAATCGGCAGCAAAGACGCTGGCGATCCTGGCCTGGTTCGACAAGTACCGCGCCACCCCCGCTAGCGTGAAATAAGCGCAAGCTCGTGGCTCTACGCCACGAGTCGCGGCCATGAACGAAAACACGCGCCGCCTGCTCGACCAGATCGCCGGACTCAGGCAGGAACTGGCGGTCGAGTTGCACAAGCCGACCGAGGAATCGCCTCGCCCGTGCCCTTACCCAGGTTGACGCGCCCCTGGAGCGGGAGTAGGTTCCGTGTCGTCATCGACGGAGCTTCGACCATGGCGATTCGAACGGTTTGCATGGCAGCCCTGGCGCTGGCCTGCCTTGTCGAAGGTCCGGCGCTGGCGGCGCAGACGGCGCGCATGCAGGCGATGCCGCCAACGGATGCCACCGCGCGCCCGATGATGCAGGCGCAGAGACCCACCGACGAAGAGGCCGCCACCAACGCCGCCATCGATTCGCGGCTGGCGCGCTTTGCCGCCGCCAATGCCAATGATCCGTCGGTCCAGGACGCGCTTGATGGCGCCGCGACCGAACTCCGCGGCCACCCGGAGACGTACATCGGCGCGGGCGGCAGCGTGGACCGCTCGGCCATGTCGGAATTGCTGCAGCGACATTTCGACCGCACCGGGACCGTGATCCTGCCGTCGGCGGCCGTTCCTGGCCCCGACAATTACGCCAACCTGGGCAACATGGGCGATGGCGACATCATGGCGCTCGCCTTCATCGTGATGATGGAAGCGGCGAAATCGGAGAGCGAGGACCTCAAGCAGATCATGGCCCGCGTCAAGGCGATCAATAATGCAAAAGCGCAGCAGCGCAAGAATCTCGCCGACGCGCAGACAGCCCAGGCAGCCGCCGGCGACCACGACCCGGGCGGCTGCGTCGACGCTGCCGATTGCCCGGACGACCCGAACGCCATGACGGCTGTCCCGGCTGGAGGGGCCAAGGACATCGACAACGCCAAGGATACCGTCAAGGACAAACTCGACAGCTTGAGCGAGATGGGCGAGATGGAATCGCTGCGCCTGCAGATGGCGATGGATCGCAAGTCCAAGCTGATGTCGACCCTGTCGAACCTGCTCAAGAAGGAAAGCGACACTTCCGACAGCATCATCCAGAACATCAAATGATTCGAGGCGTTTCCACCGGTCGCTACTTGGTCAGCAAGGGATAGGGATCGATCGCCACGCCCTGCCACCAGCGCCGCTCCGGGCCGAGGAGGAAGACGGCGAAATGCAGGTGCGGGGCGTCGGCGCTGGCATTGCCGGTGCTGCCGACGCGGCCGATCACGTCTCCGCGCTTGAGGTCGCTGCCCTCATGGATGCCGGGCGCGTACGCGTCCAGGTGCGCGTAGTAATAGCCGTAGGTCCCAGAGGGATCGAATTCGTAGATCGTCAGCCCACCCGGAACGCTGGTGAACAGCTTGACCAGTTTGCCGTCGCTGGCCGCCAGCACCGGGGTTCCCCGCGGCGCCATGATGTCAATCGCATCGTGCACGCGCCCGCTGCCGCGCGCGTCGGCGAACGTGTCGACCAGTTCGGCCGCCTTGACGCCCGCCACCGGGATCAGCAATGACGCCGGCCGGGAAATGCAGGCCTGGGCAGCGACGACGACGACCGCGAAGAGCAAGAGTCCAAGCTGGAATTTCCGCGGTCGGCTCATCGCAGTGGCCTATTCCTGCAATACCGCCGGCATGCCGGGTTTCACCGCATCGGCAACGAGCGTGGCACTCCAGTTGGTCAGGCGGATGCAACCGTGCGATTCGGTCTTGCCGATCATCGACGGCTCGGGACTGCCGTGGATGCCATAGTGCGGCTTCGACAGGTCTATCCAGACGACGCCGACCGGACCGTTCGGCCCCGGCGGAACGGTCGCCTTCTCCTGGCCGGCATCGGCGTCCCAGAACAGGTCGGGGTTGTAGTGGAAGACCGGATTGCGACCGACGCCCTTGATCACCCAGTCGCCCACGGGCAGCGGGTCATGCTCGCTGCCGGTGGACGCAGGAAAACGCGCCAGCACCTTGCCGGAGGCATCCAGCAGCGACACCGAGGCATCGGAACGATCGACCAGCACTTTGGCGACCGGCAGCAGTGGCGCCGCCGAGTCGACATTGGGCACGACGATGGTTTCGCCGGCGTGCCCGAAATCCTTGCCCGGATTCAGGCGCTTCAAAAGCGACGGGCTGGCGTGGAAGCGCTCCCCGAATGCTTCGAGCGGCGACGAATACCCCAACGCCGCCAACTTGGATTTTTCCAGCATCTCCGAAGGTATCGGCACGAACGGCCCGGCGACGTCGGCGTCGACGATCGTGTAGTTCGCCAGGGTCGGGGCCTGGTCGCTGCGCAGCGCCGCCCAGGTGGCCGCGGCGACTACGCCGCTCGCGCCCAGGCCATTGGCGTCCTGATAGGCCGCGACGGCCTTGCGGGTATTGCCGCCGCCCCTGGCGTCGATCTCGCCGGGCGAAAAATGGGCGCGGTCGAGCAATACCTGGACGTCCAGCATGCTGGCCGGGCTGGGATCGGCCCCGACCGTCGGTACGGGTTTCGAAACCGCCGCCAGCGGCATGGCGATCACGGCGAGAGCGAGTAGTTTTGGCAAGTTCACGAAGGGGCACCCAGCGTTGGAGTCAGGACCCGATGATGCGGCGGGCCCGATGAACGCAGACAAACGAATCGCGCCCGGCACAACGTGGCGTTCAGCGTGGCTCCATCCGCCGGTGCAGGAGGCGCACCAGGAAATAACCGAGCACGGCGGCAAGCACGGCGTAGGCGACATCCACGGAAAGCAACAGCGCCAGCGCGACGCAGGCCAGGACGACCACGATCGCCCGCACCAGGCTGCGCCGGGCATGCGTGTCGGTGTGGATCGGATCAGCGGCCATCGAAAAGACTATGCGCCGTTGCGCACCTTCTGGAACGCCATGGCGATCGCCGCCGCGCTGCGCAGCACGTCGGGCTTGGAGGTCTGCCAGTTCGACACCGAGATGCGCATCGCCGCCTTGCCTTGCCAGGTCGTGCCGCTCAGCCAGCAGGTGCCTTCCTCCTGCACCGCCGCGACCACTGCGCGCGTGATCCTGTCGTCGTCGCCGAAGCGCACCAGCACCTGGTTCAGCACCACGTCGTTGAGCACCTGCACGCCCTGCTCGACCGCGAACAAGGTGGCGAACTGGCGGGCGCGGGCGCAGCAATTGTCGACCATGGCCTCGACGCCGTCGCTGCCAAACGCGCGCAGGGCCGCGTAGACCGGCACGCCACGCGCGCGCCGGGAAAATTCCGGCACCCAATCCACCTCATCGCGTTCCAGCCCTCGGGTCGGCATCAGGTAGGCGGCGCTGGCGGTCATCGCTGCGCGGTGGTCTTCACCGTGCCGAACGATGGCCACGCCGCAGTCGTAGGGCACGTTCAGCCATTTATGCGCGTCGGTGGCCCAGGAGTCCGCCAGCTCGATGCCGGCGGCGAGCGCGGCGTGCTTGCGGCTGGCGCGCGCCCACAAGCCGAAGGCGCCATCCACATGCAGCCAGGCGTCGTGCTCGCGCGTGGCCTTGCCGATTTCGCGCAGGTCATCGAAAGCGCCGGTGTTCACGTTGCCGGCTTGGGCGCAGACGATGGTCGGGCCTTCGAGCGTGGCCAGCAACTCGCGCAGGCGATCCGGGCGCATGCGCCCCTGTTCGTCGGATTCGACCCGCTGGATGTTGCGCGTGCCCAGTCCGAGGTAACGCAGGGCGACGTCGATGGTCACGTGCGATTCGGCCGAGGCCACGACATTGATTTTTGGCGCGCCGTTCAGGCCATCGGCCTCGACGTCCCAGCCGGCGAGGCGCAGCACGCGGTGGCGCGCGGCCGCGAGGCAGGTGAAGCTCGCCATCTGGCAGCCGGTGACGAATCCGACTTCCGACTCGATCGGCAATTCGAACAACTCGACCAGCCAATGGCCGGCGATTTCCTCGATCACCGAAATCAGGGGCGAAGTCGCGTACATGCCGGCGTTCTGGTCCCAAGCCGAGACCAGCCAATCGGCCGCCAACGCCGCCGGCGTGGTGCCGCCGATGACGAATCCGAAATAGCGCGGCGAGCCGCTGGCGGTGGCGCCGCGTTCGCCCTGGGCGGCGAGCAGGTCGATCACCGACTCCGCGCTCGCTCCCCTCTTCAGCAATGGCAGGCGCAGCGCCGCCAGCAGTTCATCGCGACTGGCGCGGCTGCCGACATGGCGCTCGGATTGCCGGTTGAGATAGTCGATGGCATGCGCGTGGGCCCGGTCGAGCAAGGGGCTGAAGTCGCTATCGGCCATGGTCGCGGCGGTCCTTCCGGGATTCGTCCGCTCGGGATTATGGCCCAAGGCGGGCCGAACGTTCCGAAATGCAGCTCACCCCGTCGGCGGATGCCGCCGTCCGGGTCCGGAAGCCTTGCGCCCCGCCCTGACCAGGGCCGGCGGTTCGCAGGTCTGCAGGCGTCCCGACAAATCGAGGCAGCGATCGACAAGGGCGCGCGCGGCTTCGTGCAGCGGCTCGCTGTGCTTGACGAACTCGACGTTGCGCTCCATGTCCTCGGCGGTCCAGCCACGGCTGTGCGCGATGTACGGGAACTGCGGGAACTGCATGCCCAGCTCGCCGAAGAACTGCAGCATCTGGCCGGCGACCGACTGGATGTTGTCCTGGCCGCCGATCACGATCAGCCCGGCGACCTTGTTCTTCAACATCACCCGGTTGCGGATGGTGATCTGGTTCTGCACGGTATTCAGGCGCTCGGCCATCTTGAAGTACAGCGAGCTGGCCGCGCCCCAGCGGATCGGCGTCGCCACCAGCACCACGTCGGCCCAGAACACCAGGTTCTCGTAAACCGCGTTCATGCCGTCGCCGGGATCCATCTGGGAAATGCTGCAGGGCCAGGTGCAGGCGTGGGCGCTCTTGGAGTAATAGCCCTCGCAGGCGCGGAAATTCAGCTCGCGCAGCTTGACCATGCGCGTTTCCAGCCCGTGCTGGTCGCGCACGTGCGCCAGCGCCGATTCCAGCAGGGCCTCGGAGGTCGAATAGCGCGGATTGGCGTTGTCCATGATCGTGGTCGAGAT
>JANYBA010000272.1 GCA_025360985.1 Gammaproteobacteria bacterium
CGATGACCGCGCCAGACGGCATGGTGCGCATCCCGCTCAACGAATCGAAGGACCCCAAGTCGCAGATCAACGAATACCTTGATGCCTACCACGGCGAGGGCATCCAGCACATTGCCTGTTTCACCAACGACATCTACACCACGGTCGAGACGATGCGCGCGGCGGGTGTCGAATTTCTGGACACGCCCGATACCTATTTCGATGTAGTCGACGAGCGTGTGCCCCAGCATGGCGAAGACGTGGCGCGCTTGCGCAAGAACAAGATCCTGATCGACGCGGATATTGAAACAAAGCAGCGCAAGCTGTTGCAGATATTCACCACCAATGCGGTCGGCCCGATCTTCTTCGAGATCATCCAGCGCAAGGGCAATGAAGGTTTTGGCGAAGGCAATTTCCAGGCGCTGTTCGAGAGCATCGAACGCGACCAGATGCGGCGCGGAGTGCTGTGAACGTGCTGGCCTACCAGTCGGGCTTCGGCAACGAATTCGCCACCGAGGCGGTTCCTGGCACGCTGCCCGAGGGCCGCAATTCGCCGCAGCGGGTGGCGCACGGCCTGTACGCGGAACAAGTGTCGGGCACCGCCTTCACCGCGCCCCGGCACAGCAACCGGCGCAGCTGGCTGTACCGCATCCGCCCGACTTCGCAGCACGAGCCGTTCGCGCTGCTGCCCGAAACCAGTTTCCACAATCGTTTCGACGAACAGCCGGTGACGCCGAACCAGTTGCGCTGGAGTCCACGATCGTTACCGACCACGCCGACCGATTTCCTCCAGGGGCTGTTCACGGTGGCCGGCAATGGCGGCGCCGCCGCGCAATCCGGTGTCGGCATCCACGTCTATGCCGCCAATTGCGACATGACCGGCCGGTATTTCTACGATGCCGACGGCGAGTTGCTGATCGTTCCGCAGCAGGGTCGGCTACGAATCGCGACCGAACTGGGGATACTCGAGATCGAGCCGCAGGAGATCGCAGTGATCCCGCGCGGTGTTCGCTTTTCGGTCGCGCTTCTCGACGGCGTCGCCCGTGGTTATGTGTGCGAGAACTTCGGCGCATTGCTGCGTCTGCCCGACCTGGGCCCAATCGGTTCCAACGGCCTGGCCAACCCGCGCGATTTCCAGATACCAGTCGCGGCCTTCGAGGACATTGAAGGCGATTACAAATTGATCGCGAAATTCCAGGGTCGGTTGTGGTCGGCGAAGATTGGCCACTCGCCGCTGGACGTGGTCGGCTGGCACGGCAACTACGCGCCCTACAAATACGACCTGCGCCGCTTCAACACCATCGGTTCGATCAGTTACGACCATCCGGATCCGAGCATTTTCCTGGTCCTGCATTCGGCCAGCGATTCGCCCGGCGTGAGCAACCTCGACTTCGTGATCTTCCCGCCGCGCTGGTTGGTCGCCCAGGACACCTTCCGGCCGCCGTGGTTCCACCGCAACATCGCCAGCGAATTCATGGGCCTGGTGCACGGCGAGTACGACGCCAAGGCCGAAGGCTTCCTGCCCGGCGGTTGTTCGCTGCACAACAGCATGAGCGGCCACGGCCCGGATGCCGAGACCTTCGAGAAAGCGTCCGCCGCCGACCTGTCGCGGCCGACGGTGATCACCGATACCATGGCCTTCATGTTCGAGACGCGCGCGGTGCTCCGCCCGACCACGCAAGCACTGGCCGCCCCGGAACGGCAGGGCGACTACTGGCGTTGCTGGCAGGGCCTGCGCAAGCACTTCCACCCGACCGCGGAATAGTCATGAAACTCGGTTCACTCAAGGAAGGCGGGCGCGACGGCACGCTGGTGGTGGTCTCGCGTGACCTGACGCGCGCGGTCAAGGCGACCGGCATCGCGCCGACCCTGCAACGCGCGCTCGAAGACTGGGGCAACCTCGCGCCGCGGCTCAACGGCCTGTACGAGGCACTTGACCTGAGCCCGGCCGAAACCATCAATGGCGAGCCGGTGTTCGCGGTCGATTTCACGCAATTCGCCGCGCCCTTGCCGCGCGCCTACGAGTTCGTCGACGGCTCGGCCTACCTGCCGCACGTCGAGCGCGTGCGCCGCGCCCGCGGCGCCGAAGTTCCGGCGAGCTTCTACACCGACCCGCTGATGTACCAGGCGGTCAGCGCCGGCTTTTACGGCCCGCGCGATCCGGTGCGCGTGCCGAGCGAGGATTTTGGGATCGACCTCGAGGCCGAGGTGATCGTGCTGACCGACGACGTGCCGATGGCGGTGACACCGGCGCAGGCGGCGGCGCACATCCAGCTGATCGGACTGGTCAACGACGTCTCGCTGCGCAACCTCATTCCGAACGAACTCGCCAAGGGTTTCGGCTTCCTGCAGTCCAAGCCGCGTTCGGCCCTGAGCCCGGTGCTGGTGACGCCCGACGAACTCGGCGCGGCCTGGCGGGACAACAAGGTGCACCTTCCGCTGCTGACCCACGTCAACGGCCAGTGGTTCGGCGCGCCGGAAGCCGGCGTGGACATGCAGTTCGACTTCGCCCAATTGGTCGCCCACGCCGCCATGACCCGGCCACTGTCGGCCGGGACCATCGTCGGCTCCGGCACGGTCGCCAACCAGGACACTTCGCTGGGGGCCTCGTGTTTTGCCGAGAAGCGCACGGTCGAGACCCTGGAGACCGGCAAGCCGATCACCCCCTTCATGAAATTTGGTGATAGCGTTCGCATCGAGATGCTCGACCGCGAGGGTGCCTCGGTGTTCGGCGCCATCGAACAGCGGATCGCGGCGGCCTAGCGGAGGTTGCAATGAACGGCGAATCGCTCAAGCTCTATTCCTACTGGCGGTCCAGCGCGGCGTTCCGGGTGCGGATCGCGCTCAACCTCAAGGGCCTCGAATACCAGATCATCCCGGTCAACCTGCTGCAGGGCGGGGGCGAGCAGCACGGCGCTGCCTACAGAGAGATCAATCCGCAGGAGCTGGTGCCGGTGCTGATGCATGGCCAGCGCGTGTTCCGGCAGTCGCTGGCGATCATCGATTACCTGGACGAAACCTGGCCGGACACGCCGCTGATGCCGACCATCGCCCGCGACCGCGAGCGCGTGCGCGCGATCGCCCAGGCGGTCGCCTGCGACATCCACCCGCTCAACAACCTGCGTGTGCAGCAATACCTGACCAACGAATTCGGCGCCGACGAGGCCGCCCGCGAAAAATGGATGCGGCACTGGATCGCGACCGGTTTCGCCGCGATCGAGCAGCTGCTCGACGACAATCCATCCACCGGTGAATTCTGCGAAGGCGACGTCCCGACCATGGCCGATTGCTGCCTGGTGCCGCAGGTCTTCAATGCCCGGCGCGCCGGACTCGACCTGGCTCCCTATCCGGTGATTTCGCGGATCGAGCGTGCCTGCATGGCGCTACCGGCTTTCGATGCCGCCCAGCCGTCCAAGCAACCGGACGCGCCGCCAGCCTGAGCCGGGCGCGCGGTTCAAGCGCGTTGCCTAGAAGCCCGTGCCGGGCGAGTCGGCGTTGAAAACTTCGGCGTAAGGGTCGTGCTCGCCGCTGGCGCCTTCGGCCAGGCGGATCTTCAAGGCCAGGCCATCGCGCGAGTCGGCCTTGCGCAGCGCTTCTTCCAGTTCGATCTTGCCTTCCTTGTACATCCGGAACAGCGACTGGTCGAACGAGTGCATGCCTTCCTGCAGCGATTTTTCCATCGCGTCCTTGACCTCGTGCACCTCGCCGCGCCGGATCAGGTCGCGGATCATCGGCGTGTTGATCAGCACCTCGCTGGCCGGCAGGCGCTTGCCATCCTTGCCGATCACCAGCCGCAGCGAGATCACCGACTTCAGGTTCAGCGACAGGTTCATCAGCACGTTCTTGTGCGCCGACTCCGGGAAGAAGTTGAGGATGCGGTCGAGGGTCTGGTCGGCGTTGTTGGAGTGCAGCGTCGCCAGGCACAAGTGGCCGGTTTCGGCGAAGGCGATCGCCGATTCCATGGTGGTCGCGTCGAGGATTTCGCCGATCAGGATCACGTCCGGCGCCTCGCGCATGGCGTTCTTGAGCGCGTTGTGGAAGGCGTGGGTGTCCAGGCCGACCTCGCGCTGGTTGACGATCGACTTCTTGTGCCGGTGCAGGAACTCGATCGGATCCTCGATGGTGAGGATGTGGCCGGTGTTGTGGATGTTGCGGTGGTCGATCATCGCCGCCAGCGCGGTCGACTTGCCGGAGCCGGTCGAACCGACCACCAGCACCAGGCCGCGCGGCTCCATGACGATTTCCTTGAGCACGGCCGGCAGCCGCAGCTGGTCGATGCTCGGGATATCGCTCTTGATCGCGCGAATTACCATGCCGACTTCGCCGCGCTGCTTGAAGACGTTGACGCGGAAGCGGCCGGCGTCCTTGACCGCAATCGCCATGTTGAACTCGAGGTCGCGCTCGAACACCGGCACCTGGCCTTCGTCCATCAGCGAGTAGGCGATTTTCTTGACCATGCCGGCCGGCAGGCCGGTATTGCCCAGGGGGTAGAGCTTGCCTTCGACCTTGATGAACACGGGCGCGCCGGTCGTCAGGAACATGTCCGAGGCGTTCTTTTCCGTCATCAATTTGAGGAAATAGCCGATATCCATGGTGCAGTCCTTGAGCTTGGTCCCGCCTCGTGTCGGCCCCGGTTGCGGGGCGCATACTCCGTGCCGACAATACCTTGCCGACAGCATGCCTGAATGAGAGTTATGACACTATCCCGCAAATTTTTCCAACGTCGGCCGGTGTTGGCGACCCTGGTTCTTGCGTCGGCGCTGGCGCTGCCCGCGGCCCAAGCCGCGGTGCCGCCAGACGCAGAACTCGCCGCCGCCAGCGCCGCGATCGCAGCGGCCGAGCGCCTCAAGCCCGTCGGCGGGCCGGCGCAGTACTTGGAGCGGGCGCGCACGCACCTGGGCCAGGCCCAGCAGTTGGCCGCGAAGCGCAAGTTCCATGATGCGCTGACCCTGGCCCAGGCGGCCCAGGCGGAAGCCTCGCTGGCGCAGGCGCGCGCCCGGCAAATGCAGGCGCAGCAGGACGTGGACGAGAAGACCGCCCGCAATGCCGACCTGCGCCGGCAATTGTTGGTGTTGCCGGAGGGCGGGCAATGAGCCGGCTCGCGCGACTGTTGTTGTTGCTGGCCTTGACCGCGCCCGTGGCAGCGCAGGCCCAGGCCCAGGTCCGTCCGGACCCGGATCGCGATCGCCTGCTGGCCGAATTGACGGCCATGGACCAGGACCCGGCGCTGGCCGACATGGCCGGCCTGGAGCGCTTCCGGGCAAAGCAGGCGGTGACCACGCTGCCCGGCCTCAAGGCGCGCGAACGTCCGCAGGCGCTGGAGCTCGCGCAGCTCTGGGTCGACACGGCCAAGGCCGCGGCGCAAGCGCAACACCTGGAAGCCCTGTCCCGGCAACTGGACCAGGAACGCGACCAGATCATGCTCGAGGCCAGTCGCCGCGATGCCGAACTGGCGCGCCGCGAAGCCGACCGACTGCGCCTGCAGACCCAGGCGCAGCAGGAGGAAGCCGAGCGCGTGGCTGCTGCGGCCGAGCTTGATCGCCAGGCCGGTGCGAAAGCCGCGGCCGACGCGCAGGCGGAGGCGGCGCAGGCGCGCAAACTCGCTGACGCACGCGAACGCGAGGCCAAGTTGGCCCGCGAAGAAGCGCGGCTCGCCGCGCAAGTGGGCGGTCCGGAGCCGGACGATGCGACGCCGCCGACCTCCCGGCTGGTCGGCGGCAAGATCGTCTACACCTTGTCCGGCGACGCTTTCGCCACGGGCAGCAACCTGCTTACGGAAGCGGCGCGCGCCAGCCTGCAAACCTTGACCAAGACGCTGGCGCCGGGTGCCAAGCTGCTGATCGTCGGCTACACCGACAGCCAGGGCCAGGCCGCCGCCAACCTGGCCCTGTCCCTGCGCCGCGCCGAGGCCGTGCGCCAGGCCCTGATTGACCTGGGGATCGCTTCGAACCGCCTCAAAGCCTCGGGCAAGGGCCAGGCCAACCCGGTCGCCAGCAATGGCTCCGAAGCAGGGCGGGCGCGCAACCGACGGGTCGAATTGATCGTGCAGTAAGCGCCTGATAAGCCGGGAAAATCCTGGTTCCCGGGGATTTGGCGTACGGGCTAAGTGCTTGAATATCCTGGGCTGCCTCCGACCGCGGTGGCGCCCCTGGCCGGATGCGCGATTCTTTGCGAAACAACAAGTTACAGAAACTCCTTGCGGGCCCGATTAGGCCGGAGTAGCGTCAAACTCCCATGCGGCGCGTGGCCGCATGGCGAACCGAGCCAGGCCGATGCAAGCAGACCTCGTCCTAACGGAAATCGCCCCCACAAAGATCGTGGCGGGTGCATTCCTTACGGATGCCGCCCGCGCCCACGACCTGACCCGGCATTCAATCAACACGATCTCAAGCCACTCGCCTCGTGCCTAGCCGCCGGGGCGTTCGTGTTTCTGAAGGAGGTCAACGATGTTTGAAGGGCAACCCCAAAACGAAGTCGAAGCGATGATCAAGAGCGATCCGGAATTCCGCCAGCTCTATCACCGCCACCGTGAGTTGGACAAGCAAGTGCTGGATGCCGAACTCGGCGTCCTGCCGCTGGACGACGTCACGCTCGCGCAGATGAAGCGCGAAAAGCTCTATGCAAAAGATCGCTTGACCCGGATGTACGACGCCAAGCGACATTGACTCTGCCCCACGTGTAACCCCGTTCACCGCAGCGGTGGCGGTGGTCCTCCTCGTCGGACCACCGCCACCCGCACCTGCCGGGCTCCGCGCTCGGACCCACCCCTGTCGCGTTACAATCGCCCGTCGGCCCTCGGGCCAGTCCTTCGCGCGGTGCCCATGACGGTCCATGGAAGTGTCCTTGAACTGATCGGCGAGACCCCGATCGTCAAGGCCCAGCACCTCGATACCGGCGTCTGCGAGCTGTTCCTCAAGCTCGAATGCGTGAATCCCGGCGGTTCGATCAAGGATCGCATCGGCCTGCAGATGATCGAGGCGGCGGAAAAAGCCGGCCGGATCAAGCCCGGCGATACCCTGGTCGAAGGCACCGCCGGCAACACCGGCATCGGCTTGGCCCTGGTCGCGCAGCAGAAAGGCTACAAGCTCGTGCTGGTCGTGCCGGACAAGATGAGCCGGGAAAAAATCTTCAACCTGCGGGCGATGGGGGCCGAAGTCGTGCTCACGCGTTCCGACGTCGCCAAGGGCCATCCGCAGTACTACCAGGACATGGCGGAAAAACTCGCCGCCGACACGCTCGGCGCCTATTTCATCAACCAGTTCGGCAATCCGGACAACCCGGCCGCGCACGAGCAGGGCACCGGCCCGG
>JANYBA010000321.1 GCA_025360985.1 Gammaproteobacteria bacterium
GTTTTCCCGGGCAAGAACGGCGTTGGTTCGCCACGCACCCAGGCCTCGTGGCCGGCGCCCCAGAATGGCGACAGCGGATTGCCGCTCTGGCCGGCCGGCATCTCGATGATGCCGTCCGCTTCGTGCCCGGGGGCGACCACCATGCGTTCGGAAGCGCCGAATTTCGGGCCGCTCACCCGCGGCATGTTGGCGTCGCCGGCCAACGGATCGGCCGGCATGCACAGGAGATTGCCCACTATCGCTGGCAACGCCCCCGCCAGCGGATGGCAGATGTGGGCGGTGTTGCGCTCGCCCCAGGTGCGTTTGCTCAGCGGGCCTTTCGAGCCGACGTCGGCGACGACATCGTGCGCGGCATCGAGGAACAATTCATCCCAGCTGGCGAACTTGCGCGGCAACAAGTGCGCGGGTTGCTGCGAAACCAGCTCCCAGGCGACGCCCTCGATCTGCGGCAGGTCGGGCATGACGAAGTCCTTGCCGTACTTGGCCACGGCCGGCGCCACCAGGCCCTGTTCGATTCTATCGATGACCGCCAGGCGCCAGGCGCGAACGATGCGATAGCTGACCGAATCGGGCGCAGCACGGCCTTCCCACTTTCTGGTCGCCGCTTCGACCTGGTTCCAATCCGGCGTCTTGCCGGGCTTGGCCACCTCGCGCAGCAGTTTCCACCAGCGTTCCAGGAACAAGGCGCGATCGTCGATCTGGATGGCCAGCAAGTCGCGCTCGCCGAAGCGATCGCTGGCCATCAGGTCGTCGCGGATCTGTTTGGCGCGGGCGCCGTTGGCGTAGCCGGCGTCGCCGATCATCGCGAGCGTGTCGCCATCGGTCGTGCGGGCGTTCGCCGTCCACAGGCGGTGCGAGGGCGGATCGACGAGGTTTGGATTGTCGGCACCATCGCGCCAGCCCTGCCATGCACAGTCGGCATCGGCCGCGGCCGGTGACTGCATGTCGCAGCCCGGTGGGCGCCGCGGAATGCGACCCGTGAGTCGCCAGGCGATGCGGCCGTGCGAATCGCCAACGACCAGGTTCTGCGCCGGCATGCCGATGCCTTGGGCTTTCTGCAGGGCCTGGGCAATGTCGGTTGCGCTCTCCAACTCCGCCAGGCCGAGCGTCAGCGAACCGGCATGGTGCGCGGTCCAGTCCAGCGCCAGCGAATGGTCGGCATCGAGCGACTCGGTCACCGGGCCCCAGATCGTATCGTCCACCGGCAGCACGACATCCGCGCCGCCTTTCACGCGGATGCGTTCGTCGAAATGTTGCGCGCGCGCTTCGCCGCCGGGCGCGCGGTAGCGGGTGTGCCTGGCGTCGAGCCACTGCACCTGGTGGAAATCGAGCCAGTCGCCGTAGCTGTTGGTGAATCCCCAGGCGACGTGGCCGTTGCTGCCCGCCACCACGAAGGGCACGCCCGGCAAGGTGAAGCCGGAGACATCGACCTTGCCGCCGGGAGCGCGCGCATCGTCGAATTGCATGCGCGCCCGGAACCAGATATCGGGCGCGCGCAAGGTCAGGTGCATGTCGTTGGCGACGATGGCGCGGCCGTCGGCGGTCAATGTACCGTCGATGGCGAAGTTGTTGCTTCCCGGCGCCGCCGGCTCGGAATCCGCGTGCTCGACTTCCTCGGCTGGCATCGGCAGCTTGCGCAAGTCCAGAACCTCCGGCCCGGGCAGCGGCACGTTGCCATGCGCAGCGCCGAAAAGTGGCGCGTCCCACTCGGTGCCGTCGGCGGCGATCAATCGATAGAGCGCGTCCGGCACGACCTGGCGGATTTTCCACAACGCCAACTCGCGCGAATTCGATTCGTCCTGGAGGTCGAAGAACATGGCGTAACCCGCGAGCGCGCTGTCCTCGACCTTCCAGTCCTCGGGTTGGGCGCGCAACAACAGATAGGGCCAGGGCCGCGCCTTGAGCGCGTGCAGGCCGGCATTCACGCCAGCGGCATAAGCCTCGAGCACCGGCAGGCGATCGCCGGCGACCGCGCCGATGTGCGTATGCACCATCGCCCGCAGGCGATGCACTCGTACTTCCTTGTCCTTGTCGATGGCGATCGCGCCGAACAGTTCGGAAAGTTCGCCCGCCGCCGAGCGGCGCAACAGGTCCATCTCGAAAAAGCGCTCCTGACCGTGCACGTAGCCGAGCGCACGCGCGGCATCGGCCTCGTTGGCGGCGTGGATGGTGACCACGCCGAGGGCATCGCGCTCGATGCTCGCCGGCGCCGACAAGCCGGGCAGGTTCAAGGTTCCATCCAGCGTCGCCAGGCTGCCGCGCATCGCCCACCAGCCAGCGAGGACGGCCAGCGCCGTCAGCAATACGAGCACCAGGAACAGGCGGAACAAGAGTCTCGGCACTCGCGACATGGCGGCATTCCCAGAGGATGGCCCATGCTCGCATTGCCGGGGGGCTTGCGCCAAGAGCCGGCATGGGGTTCAATCGACCCATGCGCCACAACGCCGCCAACAATAATTCGAACAATAACGCCGTCCCCTCGCGGGTCGACGATTAGGCGCGCTCGCACAGCCCCGAATCAACGACGACCCGCACCCAGGTGCGGGTTTTTTCTTTTCTGCCTCCCGAAAAATCAAAGAAGGACTGCCATGTGTTCGATCCTCGGAATCTTCGACCTCAAGCCCGGCGTTGACCTGACGCCGATGCGGCCGCTGGCACTGGCGCTTTCGGCGCGCCAGCGCCATCGCGGCCCGGACTGGTCGGGCGTGTACTGCGAGCCGCGCTGCCTGCTCGTGCACGAACGCCTGGCCATCGTCGATCCGGCCGGCGGCGCGCAGCCCCTGCTGTCGGGCGACGGCCGCCTGGCGCTGGCCGTCAACGGCGAGATCTACAATCATCGCGAACTGGAGCGATCGTTGACGACAAACTACGAGTTCCAAACCGGCTCGGACTGCGAGGTCATCAACGCGCTCTACCTTGAGCATGGCAGCGCCGGCCTTGCGAAGTTGAACGGCATCTACGCCTTTGCCTTGTGGGATTCGCAACTGGGGCGCTACCTGATCGCCCGCGATCCGCTCGGCGTCTGCCCGCTGTACTGGGGTCATGACGGCGATGGTCGGCTCTGGGTGGCATCGGAAATGAAGGCGCTCGCCCGTCATTGCCATGATGTTGCGGCCTTCCCGCCCGGGCATGTCTACGACAGCGCCAGCGGCGAACTGACGTTCTTCCACGAGCGCGCCTGGCGCGACTACGACGCGGTGATTGGCAAGACGCTGAGCGCGCAGGACCTGCGCCAGGGCTTCGAGCAGGCCGTGCACCGGCAGCTGATGACGGACGTTCCGTACGGCGTCCTGCTGTCGGGAGGTCTGGATTCGTCCTTGGTCGCGGCCTGCACCGCGCGCTTCGCCCGGCAACGCGTCGAGGACGACGACCGCGGCGAGGCCTGGTGGCCGCGCCTGCATTCCTTTGCCATCGGCCTGGAAGGCTCGCCCGACCTCGCCGCAGCGGAAATCGCCGCGAAGGCGCTGGGCACCGTGCACCACGGCTTCACCTATCGCTTCGAGGAAGGACTGGACGCGCTGCCGGACGTGATCCGCCACATCGAAAGCTACGACGTCACCAGCGTGCGTGCCTCCGCGCCGATGTACCTGCTGGCACGGCGGGTCAAGGCCATGGGCGTGAAGATGGTGCTGTCCGGCGAAGGCTCGGACGAAATCTTCGGCGGCTATCTTTATTTCCACAAGGCGCCGGACGCGCGCGCCTTCCACGAGGAATGCGTGCGCAAGCTCGGCAGCCTGCACTTGTACGACTGCAACCGTGCCAACAAGGCGATGATGGCCTGGGGTGTTGAGGCGCGGGTGCCCTTCCTCGACCTGGAATTCCTCGATCTGGCGATGGGCATGGACGCGCAGGCCAAGATGGCTGGCAAGGGCCGCATGGAGAAAGCCGTACTGCGCGAGGCCTTCGAAGGCGTGCTGCCCAAGGAAATCCTGTGGCGGCAGAAAGAACAATT
>JANYBA010000323.1 GCA_025360985.1 Gammaproteobacteria bacterium
CAACTTCCTTCTGGGACAGCTCAAGGGGGCTCCGCGCAGCCTGGTCTACAAGATCGTGCGTAGCGGCCAGGTCCGGATCAATGGCAAGCGGGCCAAGCCAGATACCCGCCTGGTCGGCGGCGACGAAGTCCGGATCCCGCCCGTGCGCCTGGACGCCCCGGGTCAGTCCCGGGCGCCGCCCAAGACGATGCTCGACCGACTGGCGGCCAGCATCGTCTATGAAGACAAGGCTCTGCTCGCCCTGAACAAGCCCAGCGGGATCGCCGTGCATGGCGGCAGCGGGGTCAGCTTCGGGGTGATCGAGGGACTCCGGGCACTCCGTCCCGACGAGTCGTTTGAATTGGCGCACCGGCTGGATCGCGAGACCAGTGGCGTGCTCGTTGTCGCTAAAAAGCGTGCGGCCTTGTTGGAACTGCAGGCCCTGCTACGCGAGGGCGAGGACGAGGAAGCGCCGAACAAGAAATACCTGGCATTGCTGGTCGGCAAAATGCCCTCCGGCACCATGACCGTCGACGTGCCCCTGCTGAAGACCGATCTTCAAGGCGGCGCGCGCATGGTGCGGGTGGATCCGGCCGGCAAGGCCTCGACCAGCCACTTCAAGCTGATCGAACGCCGCGGTGGCCACAGCTTCTGCGAGGTCACCATCGAAACCGGACGCACCCACCAGATTCGCGTCCACGCTGCGCACATCGGCCATCCGGTCGCCGGCGACGACAAATACGGCGATCGCGAGGCCAACAAACGCTTGTCGGAACAGGCCGGACTCAAGCGCCTGTTCCTGCATGCCGCTTCGATGGAATTCGCGCTGGACGGTGGGGCCAGACCCTATCTGCTGAATGCGCCGCTGGCCGATGATTTGCGCGCGGTACTCGACAGACTGGCGTGACTAGCGACCATGAGGGCGGGGGCTGTGTCCCCGACGTCTTTGGCGGCGCTAAGTCGGGGACATTGCCCCGACCGAAGTGGTCGCGATCACAATAGCTCGGCTTTTGCGGCGCAAATGAAATCGTTGACGCTCAGCCCGCCGACGTCGTGGGTGGAATAGCGGACCACGCAACGGTTGTAGTGCACACCGAGGTCCGGATGGTGGTCTTCGCGATGCGCGACGAAGGCCAACGCATTCACGAACGCCATCGTTCGGTAGTAGTCGTCGAATCGGAAGGTCTTGCTGATCGCCGCGCCGTCCTCCACCAGTTCCCAGCCGGGCAGGGCGGCCAGCCATTGCTGGCATTGCGACTGCGACAGCAGGTGTTCGGCGCCGCGCAAGGGCGCGCAGTGGCGGGCGGCGAGATCGGTGAGCGCGGTCATGGCGGTTCCATTCATTCGGCGGGATGGGGCAGGGGTAGAATAGCGCCATGATCCAGATATCCGAATCCGCCCAGACGCATTTCCGCCGCTTGCTGCAGACCCAGGGCGGCGACGCCGTCGGAATCCGCATTTCCGCCGTGCATCCCGGCACGCCCCGGGCCGACGCGCGCCTGGAGTTTGCCGAACAGGGCGACCTGCTCGGCGACGAGTGGGAAGTCCAGTGCGAGGGCTTCGTGCTCTATGTCGATGCCGCCGGCGCGAAATTCCTCGATGGCGCCGAAATCGACATTAGCGCCTTGCCCGCCGGCAGCCAGTTGACGATCCGCGCGCCGAAGATCAAGGGCGAGGTTCCAGCCGTTGACGGCCCGCTGGTCCAACGCGTGCAATGGTTGCTCGATTCGGAAATCAATCCGCAGCTGGTATCGCACAAAGGCCAGGTCGCGCTCGATTCGATCGATGCCGATGGCGTTGTCTACCTGCGCTTCGGCGGTGGCTGCCACGGCTGCGGCATGGCCGACGTCACTCTGAAGCAGGGCATCGAAAAAACCATGATGGCGCGTATTCCGGAAATCACCGGCGTGCGCGACGCCACCGATCACTCGACCGGGCAAGCGCCGTACATCCCGCGTTGAACTTTCGCTGAAGGCCGGGCACTAATCGGCTTGCGCAACGTCGGGTCGTCGCATGCAGGTTAAAATTTCGTGGCGCATGCCGGTACTTGCCGCGGTCGTGTTGGCGCACGTATTCGCGCTTGACTGGTTGTCGCGAAATGCGCGCGTGGCCGAGCGCGAAGACCAGGCGATCCAGGTCGATTTCATCGCGGCGCCGGTATTCGAACCGCCAATCGTGATCAGGCCGCCGCCGATTCGCCCGCGCAGACTTGCGCCATCCCGACCGTCGCCCGATCATTCGCTGCAGTTGCAGGCCGAATCCGCCGTCGCGCCATCGCCGCCCGAGCGCCCGCAGTTGTACAACCCGGATGGCAGCCTGCGCCTGCCGGACGACCTAATGGACCAGATCGATCGCCAGTTTGGCGACAAGCGGACCTTCAGCTTCCAGATGCCGCATCTTGACGATGCGCAGAAGATGTTCTATCGGCCGAAGGCCTTGAGTTACGAGGCCACGCGATTCGACCAATACTGGAAACCGGACGACGACTTGCTGACCGAACTCCTGAAACGGGCGGTGGAGAAGACGACCAAGGAAATTCGCATCCCCGTGCCCGGCAATCCGCGGGAACACATTGTTTGCAGGATTTCCATGCTGGCGATGGGCGGCGGCTGCGGGATCGAGGTCAACGGCTCGGCGCGACCGCGTGGTCTTGGTGTCTCCGGCGACCGGCGAATGGTCGGCAGTCGTGATCGCTTGCCGGACGACGAGCTTGAGTCCGTTCAGGTCGACGTCTTGCCAGCGCAGTCCGGCGAGCTCGCTCTTGGTG
>JANYBA010000372.1 GCA_025360985.1 Gammaproteobacteria bacterium
CCGCCTGGATTGCGCACCACCAGCCAGTGCGCATTCGTGTAACGCACCAGGTAGTCGAGGTCGATGCGATCGGCCTTCAGCAATTCGTGGATCAGCGCGAACGCGAACAGGCCGTCGGTCCCCGGGCGGATGCCGATCCATTCGTCGGCGATCGCGCCGTAGCCGCTGCGCACCGGATTGACCGCGACGATCTTGGCGCCATGGGCCTTGAGTTTTCCCAGGCCCAGCTTGATCGGATTGGAGTCGTGGTCCTCGGCCACGCCCCAGAGCATCAGGTATTTCGCGTGCTCCCAATCGGGCTCGCCGAATTCCCAGAAGCTGCCGCCGAGCGTGTACAGGCCGCCGGCGGCCATGTTCACCGAACAGAAACCGCCGTGGGCGGCGTAGTTGATGGTGCCGTATTGCTGCGCCCACCAGCCGGTCAGTGCTTGCGACTGGTCGCGGCCGGTGAAGAAGGCGAGTCGGTCGGGGTCTTTCGCGCGGGTCTCGCCCAGCCATTGCGCGGCCAGCGCCAGGGCCTCGTCCCACTCGATTTCGCGGAACTCATTGCGTCCGCGTTCGCCCACGCGCAGCAGCGGCTTGTTCAGCCGTGCCGGCGAGTAGTGCTGCATGATCCCGGCCGAGCCTTTCGCGCAGAGCACGCCGCGATTGACTGGATGGTTGGGGTTGCCCTCGATGTAGCGGATCTGCCCGCCCTTGAGGTGTACGTTGATGCCGCACCGGCAGGCGCACATGTAGCAAGTCGTCTGCTTGACCTCGTCGCCGACGGGTTTTTGCAGATCCAGCGCGGGTTCTGCCGTCATGATTCAGTTCGGCGCGACGATCTTGATCGAGGGATCGCTGAACCTGCTGTAGCGGATCGTGGTGTCGACCGACTTGCCCATCACCGCGCGGCTGGTCTGGATCTGCACCGGCAATCCGCCCAGTACCCAGACCAGGCTGGTGCTCGGCTGCGGTTTTTGCACGGTGTAGCGATATTTGTGGCCGACCCGGTCCAGGCCGAGGTCCTCGACCTGCATGCCGCGTTCGAGCAGGGCGAGCAGGTTGGCATCGCGATACTGGGTCATCGGACTGCCGCCGGGCATCGGCACTTTCATCGCATGGCCATTGGTATTCATGTACATGGTGTTGCCGATCATCAGCACCGGCGGCCGGCCGTCGCTGGTCACGCGCACGCGATCCGGCGCCTGGAACTCGATCGTGGAATGGCTGCTGCGGCCGGCCATGTTGCCGTCAATGTCGCCGCGGAACGAGGTCTGCGCGAGGAATTTGCTGAACGCCGCGTGCAGATCTTCGCGTGGTCCCGCGCAGGCGGTGGCGGCGAACAGGCAGGCGAGGAGGGCAAGTCGCGACATGGAGGCTCCGGGCGTGGAATGTGGGGACGGACGGTGCCATTCTAGGGTCAATCCCGAAAGAACTTTGAAACGACGCCCCCCATGGACCGTTACGAACGCACCCTCGCCCTGCACCGGCTGCTGAAGGCCGCCCGCTACCCGGTGCCGCTGGCGCGCCTGATGGATGAACTGGGCTGTTCACGCGCGACCCTGTACCGCGACGTCGCCTTCCTGCGCGATGCCCTGGGCGCGCCGATCGAAAGCGATGCCGCCGGCGAGGGCGACGGCGGTTTTCGTTACGACCAGAAGGAGGGCGAGCGCTTCGAACTGCCCGGCCTGTGGCTGAACTCGGACGAGTTGCACGCCCTGCTCGCCACCCACCAGCTGCTCGACCGCACCGGCTCGGGCGTGTTGTCCTCGGCGCTGGCGCCGCTGCGTGGCCGGATCGAATCGCTGCTCGCCCGCCAGGCCGGCGGCAAGCGCTGGCCGATGGAGCGGGTGCGCGTGATCGGCAGCTACGTGCGCCGGCGCGACGAAGTGGCCTTCCGCGTGGTCGCCGGCGCGGTGCTCGAACGCCGGCGCCTGGCCTTCGACTACCTGGCGCGTTCGACCAACGAGCAAAGCCACCGCCAGGTCTCGCCGCAACGCCTGACCCACTACCGCGACAACTGGTACCTCGATGCCTGGGACCACGAGCGCGAGGGCCTGCGCAGTTTTTCCGTCGACCGCATCCAGCACGCGCGCGTGCAGGACGCGCTGGCGCTGGATATTCCCGAGGCCGAGCTCGACCAGCATTTCGCGTCCAGTTACGGCATTTTTTCCGGCAGCCCGAAGGGCACCGCGACCATCGTGTTTTCCGCCAAGGCGGCGCGCTGGGTCGCCGACGAGCACTGGCATTCCAAGCAGGAAGGCCGCTTCCTGCCCGACGGCCGCTATCAACTGCGGATCCCATACAGCAATGCCAAGGAGCTGCTGATGGACGTGCTGCGCTACGGCGCCGACGCCCAGATCACCGAACCGGAAAGCCTGCGCCAGCAGGCCAAATCCCTGCTGCAGCTGGCGCTCTCGGCCTACGAGGGCTGAGCGCGAAGAGCCCTACTGATAGCCCGGCTTGCCGACCTGGTCGGCGAATTGCGGGATGCGCCGCAATCGGGCCGGATCGTAGCCGTAACGGGCGAAGCGGGCGACCAGCTGCGCGTACAAGGCGTCGTCCATGCGTGGGTCGCGCGCGAACACCCAGGCGTACTTGCGCGAAGGTTGGCCGATCAGCGCCCAGGAGTAGTCCGGTGCGACTTCCAGCACCAGATAGTCGGCCTTGAGCAGGCCGCCGAAGAATCCGATCCGCCATTGCGCGTTGCCCGTGCCCGGCACGACCGTGGCGATGGCGTGCATGGTGCTCTCGGGCCGGTCGAAGGCCTTGCGGTAGGCATAGGAGTTGTCGATCCGGCCATCCGGACGCAGCGCGTAGACATCGGCCGTGGCGACCTTGCCGTTCTCGGCGAAGTAAGGCGTGTTGGCGATGACCCACCATCGGCCCATGTAACGGGCGAGGTCGACCTCGGCGTTCGAAGCGAGCGGCGGCACGCGCGGCCGCGCCGCCACCCCCAGGGCGACCGCCGCGACCAGCACCACGAGGACGATCAGGAACAGGCGCATGGCGGACTCCTTCCGGGGCCGCCAGCATGCGCGAACGCCGTTGAAGGTGGCGTCAAGGCCGGCGTCTCAGGCCCTGAGAAGGGTGCGCGCCAGGATGGCGCTCCCGTCACCGGAGCCTGCCCATGAACACCGTCGCCGCTCGCGCCAACCCCGTTCCTGCCTGGTGCTACGCCGCGCTTTGGCAGGGCTGGCTGCTCGGCCTGTTGTTGTTCGTCGTTTTCCCCGGCCTGCGCGCCGGCAGCCCGTGGCTGGGCGCGGGCAGTTTCTGGTTGTTGTTGGCGCCGCTCGCCTCGCTCGCGGTCCTGTATCGACGCGCGCTGCTCACCAACCGGCAGCGCGCAGCAGTGCCTCGGTCCTGGCATCGGCCGGCACCGCGACCAAGCCGCCTCGGGCATTGATCGCCACGCGATAGCTCGCGCCATCGAGCATCGGCAGGTAGGCGGCGCTGCCCCAGCGCGCATCGGCCAGGTGCACGCGCGTCGCCCAGCGCTGCTGCCATTGCCAGAAATCCCACTCGCGGCGCAGGTCGCGAACGCTGCGCGGTCGGGTCGATTCGGCCCGGGGATCTTCGTAGCGGCCGGACAGCCGTTCAAGTTGGTAAACCGGCGGCACGCCCGCCAGCACGACCGGCAATTGCCAGCGCAGCACGCGGGCATCGAGTTGCCATTCGTCTCCGTACAACTCGCTGACCATCGCGGGTTTGCCGGTCGGCACCAGGGTGGTGAGGAAGCGCTGCGGCGCCAGCTTCTGCAGCGAAATGGTCGCCACCGGCTGGTCGGCGACCAACCAGGCGTAGTTGCGCAACAGCCATCCTGCGCCTGCCAGCGGAATGGCCGCGGCAAGCAGGAGCACGGCGGCGCAAGCGCGCAGGAATTTGCCGCGAACCCGCCCGAACAAGGACAGCAGCAAGAGCAGGGCCGGCAGTCCGGCCAGGGCGGCGGCGGCCAGCAGGCAGTTGCTCAATGTCATGGCAGCCTCCTGCGCAGAACCAACGCCCGGACTATACTCGCACCATGAAAACGACCCGCTTGGCCCTGTTCCTGTTCGCCCTGATCGCCCTGGCCGTTTTGTCCGGCTGCGGCAACAAGGGCGACCTGGTCCACCCCGACAAGACCGCGACGCCGACCTCGTCCTGAGGCCGATGGCCCTGCGTTTTTCCAAGATGCATGGCGCCGGCAACGACTTCGTCGTGCTGGACCGCCGCGGCGGCGGATCTGCTCCCGATGCGGCGCTCGCGCGCGCCCTCGGCGATCGCCACACCGGCGTCGGATTCGACCAACTGCTGACGATCGAAGACAGCCATGTCGCTGGCTGCGCGGCCGGCTACCGGATCTGGAACCAGGACGGCAGCGCGGCCCGGCAGTGCGGCAACGGCGCGCGCTGCGTCGCCGCCTGGCTGGTGCGCGATGGTGCGGCCCAGCCGCCGCTGTTCCGCCTCGACAGTCCGTCCGGCGTGATCGAGGTCGAATGCCGCGCCGATGGCCGCTACACGGTTGAGCTGGGCGTGCCGGAATTCCGGCCGGACTGCATCCCGTTCGTGGCCGCGCGGGAGCAAGCCGAATACGCCGCCAGGATTTCTGGTCGCGACCTGCGCTTCGGCGCCGTGGCGATGGGCAATCCGCACGCGGTGCTGCTGGTGGACGACATCACCGCGGCACCGGTTGCCGAATTTGGCGCGGCCTTGCAAGGCAGTGGTCTGTTTCCGGAAGGCGTGAACGTCGGCTTTGCCCAGATCCTGGCCCGCGATCGCATTGCCTTGCGCGTGTTCGAGCGCGGCGCCGGCGAGACCCTGGCCTGCGGCAGCGGCGCCTGCGCGGCGCTGGCGGTGCTGGTGCGCCAGGGCCGGATCGAGCGCGCGGCGCGGGTGGAACTGCCGGGCGGTATGCTGGAGATCGCCTGGCCCACCGACACCGCGGCCGCACGCATGACCGGACCGGCGGCATTCGTATTCGAGGGGGAGTGGCAGGAATGATCGAAGACAAGGCGGAACGCCTGGGCGCGCACGAAATCGCCACCTGGTTGCGGCGGCACCCGAAATTCCTCGGCCAGTTTCCCGACCTCGCCGTCTCGCTGGTGGTGCCGCGCGAGGACGGCCCGGCGGCATCGCTGGCGAGCTACCAGCTGGAAGTGCTGCGCGAGAAGAACCGCGACCTCAATCGCCGCCTCAACGAGTTGTTCGCCATCGCCCAGGACAACGAGCGCCTGACCCTGCGCACGCATCAGCTCGCGTTGTCCCTGATGCGCGCCGGCAGCGCCGCCGACACGGTGCGCACCCTGGTCGCGAGCCTGAGCGAGGACTTCCAGGGCGATGCCGTGCGCGTCGTGCTGTTCGCGCCGGTGGCGGGGCTCGCCCCCGATTGGCTGCAGGTGATCGGCGAACGCGACAAGCGCCTGGCGCCGTTCCTGGATTGCCTGAAAGCCGGCGAGCCGCTGTGCGGGCGGCTGAATCCGGACAAGATGCCCCTGCTGTTTGGCGAAGATCGCGCCCAGGCGCAGTCGGTGGCCCTGATCCCGTTGAAAAGCGTGGGCCTGGTCGCGGTCGGCAGCAGCGACGGCAACCGCTTTTATCCCGGCATGGGCACGCTGTTCCTGCGCCTGATGGGCGAGACCTTCGTCGCCGCATTGGGGCGGTTCCCGGGGCGCTGACCACGATGGCCGCCTCGGCGCCGGACGACTACCTGCGCTACCTCGAGGTCGAACGGCGGTATTCGTCGCATACCTTGAGCAATTACCGCCGCGATATCACCGCCTTCGTCGAGTGGCTGGGCCGCGACAACATCGTCGACCTGGCGAAAGTGCGCACCGACGACGTGCGCCGCTTCATCGCCGCCGAGCATCGGCGCGGCCTGGGGCCGCGCAGCCTGCAACGCCGGCTCTCGGCCTTGCGCGGCCTGCTCGGTTTCCTGGCCGATCGCGGGCAGGCCCCGGGCAACGTCGCACGCGGACTGCGCGGCCCGAAGGCCGGGCGAAAGTTGCCGCAGACGCTCGACGCCGACGAGATGGCGCGGCTGGTGGAAGTTCCGACCGACACCGTGCTCGGCCAACGCGACCGCGCCATGCTCGAACTGCTGTACTCGTCGGGCCTGCGACTGGCGGAACTGTGCGGACTGCGCTGGACCGAACTGGATCTCGCCGATGGCGTCGTGCGCGTCACCGGCAAGGGCAGCAAGACCCGCGTGGTTCCAGTCGGGCGGCAGGCGCGGGAAGCGCTGGCGGAATGGCGGCGCGCGAGTTCGCCGGAAAACGATGCTCCGGTGTTTCCCGGGCGATCCGGCGCGCCAATCGGGCCGCGCGCCGTGCAACTGCGGCTGCGCCAGCTCGCCCAGCAACAGGGCCTGTGGAAGCGCGTCTACCCGCATTTGCTGCGCCACAGCTTCGCCAGCCACCTGCTCGAATCGTCCGGCGACTTGCGCAGCGTGCAGGAACTGCTCGGCCACGCCGACATCGCCACCACCCAGGTCTACACGCACCTGGACTTCCAGCACCTGGCCAAGGTCTACGACGCCGCGCATCCGCGCGCGAAGCGAAAATCATGAGTAGCCCGAAGCCGGTCGAGATCATCCTGCACCGCGCCTCGCACGCGCTTGAAGTCGCCTTCGACAACGGCGAACGCTACCGCCTGCCGTGCGAATACCTGCGGGTGGAATCGCCCAGCGCCGAAGTGCAGGGCCACGGCCCGGGCCAGCGCGTGCTGGTGCCGGGCAAGCGCAACGTGAATATTTCCGCGGTCGAACCGATCGGCAATTACGCGGTATTGCTGCGCTTCGACGATGGCCACGACACCGGCCTGTACAGCTGGGGCCTGCTGCGCGAACTCGGCATGGAATACGAACCGCGCTGGGCGGCTTACCTGGCGGAACTGGAGCGGCGCGGCGCCAGCCGCGACG
>JANYBA010000378.1 GCA_025360985.1 Gammaproteobacteria bacterium
GACGGCCCGGCCGTGCGCGCCGTGCAGGAGCGCGCGGCGTGCATGGTCAACCCGTTCCGCTGCAAGATCCTGCACCGCAAGACGAGCCTGGCCGTGCTCAGCGACGACCTCAGGAAGGTTTCCGAAGAGATCGCCGCGCGCGCCGCGACCGATCCCGACGAAGTCGGCGCGGTGGCCGTGCCCTACCTGCGCCTGGTCGGTCACCTGGCCTACGCCTGGTTGTGGGCGCGAATGGCGCGGACGGCGCTCGATCGGCTCGGAACCGGCGACAAGTTTTACGGATCGAAACTGGCGACCGCGCGCTTCTACTACCAGCGCCTGTTGCCGGAGACCTCGGCGCTTTTGCGAACGATCGGTAGCGGCTCGGCGCCGCTGATGGCCTTGGACGCGGAAGCGTTCTGAGCTGGCGGCTCAGCGCCGCAGGCGCGCGGCCTTGTTCAAGTCGTTCCACCAATAGCGCGCGAAGGCGTGCAGCAGCCCGCGATCAATCGCAGGCGGCCTGCCGTCCGCGAGCCGGTCCAGTTGTTGGTAGTACCAGCCTTGCGCGCCGAGCACGTTGACGACTTTCGCCAGCAACAAGGGGCTGGTCGGCGACAACCAGCCCCGCGGTCGCAGCACCAGCGATTTTTCGTAGGCCGGCATGGCTTCGATTTCGCCGGCGAGCAAACGGCGCGCGCAATCCGGATCGGTGCAGAACGGGCGGGCGATGCCGATCATGTCGGTGTCGCCGGCGGCCAGCGCCGCCTCCATGCCGGCACGAGTGCGGAATCCGCCGGTGACCATCATCGGCATGCGCGCCACTTGGCGGATGGCCTCGGCGTATTCCAGGAAATAGGCTTCGCGCGCATGGGTGCTGGCGCGCACCGGCATGGCATCGGCGGCGCGGCCGGACATGCCGAGCAATTGCGGTTGTTCATAGGTGCCGCCGGAGATCTCCAACAGGTCGACGCGCTCGGCATTGAGCAGGCGCACGACCGCGAGGCAGTCTTCGCTGTTGAAGCCACCCTTGCGGAAGTCTTCGGAGTTCAGCTTCACCGACACCGGGAAGTCGCCGCCGACGGCGCGGCGCACGGCGCGCACGGTTTCCAGCAGGAAGCGCGCTCGATTCTCCAGCGATCCACCCCAGGCATCGGTGCGCAGGTTGGTGGCCGGCGACAGGAAGGAACTGAGCAGGTATCCATGCGCGCCGTGCACCTGCACGCCACCGAAGCCGGTATCGCGGGCGACCACCGCCGCCTGCGCGAAGCGCTTGACCAGGGCGACGATCTCGTCTTCGCGCAGCGCGCGCGGCCTGGCGTAGTTTCCGAGCAGGTCGAGCTTGACCGCCGACGGCCCCACCGGCTGGCGCGTGGCGTAACGCGGCGATTGCCGGCCGGCGTGCGAGAGCTGCATCCACAAGGGATTCCCCGCCACGCTGCCGGCCTTGGCCCAGCGCGCCAGCGCGGCGCGGGCGTCGCCATCCACCGACGGCGGATGGGAAGCATCGATGGCGACATTGCCGGGCCGCTCGATCACCTTTCGATCAATCATCACGTTGCCGGTGATCAGCAGTCCAGCGCCGCCCTCGCTCCAGGCGCGATACAAACGTTCGTGGCGAGCGTTGGCGCGTAGCCGGGAGTCGCCGTGGCCTTCGGTCATCGCCGCCTTGCACAGGCGGTTGGCGAGCACGACGCCGCAGGGAAGGCGCAAGGGCGACGCGAGCGGGTCACTCATGGGGCGTGGGCCGGAATGCAGGCGCAGTGTTGACAATACCGGAAACACGCGCGGGTATTCAGCGCCAACGTTCGGCGCTATGGTGGCCGCTCCCACCGCCACGGAAGCCGCCATGCACCTGCACGCCGCCCTGATCACCGCCCTGACCGTCTTGGTCCTCGGGCTCGCCGTCTACCTCGTCGGCGCTGCCCGCAGCAAGCACGGCATTCCGGCGCCGGCGATCACCGGCAATCCGGATTTCGAGCGCGCCTTCCGCGCCCACCAGAACACCGTCGAGCAGGTCGTGATGTTCCTGCCGGCGCTTTGGCTGGCGGCGGTGTACGGCAACGAGCAGATCGCCAACTACCTCGGCTACGCCTGGATCGTCGGCCGGCTGGTCTACCTGTTCGGCTACATCCGCGAAGCCGGCAAGCGCAGCATGGGCTTCATGATCGGGGCGGTGGCCATGGTCGGCCTGCTAATCCTTGGCATGCAGGGCATCATCAAGGCGATGATGACCTGAGCCTCGTCAGGCGCGGGCGGCCTTGACCAGCAGGTTCTTGGCCAGCTGCGCGTGCAGGTAGCCGACGCCGCGGGCCAGGTGCAGGGTGCAGAACAGCAAGAGCACGCCCAGCCCAAACAGGACCGGCAAGGCGGAAGCAGGTGCGTACCAGACCCAATCGTCGAACCACCTGACGCTGATCGGAAAGCCGACCAACCAGGCCAGCGGCGAGGCCAGGAACGCCACCGTGAAGGCGATCAGCGTAACCGCCATCGTGAAGTAGAAGATGCCCAGGGGCAGCATCAGCAGCATGTACAACACGGTCGACCAGCTGCGCGGGTCGGTGAACATTTCCTTGATGCGGGTCAGGATCGGCTTGTCGCTATCCGAATACAGCGGCCGGCGCGGCATGCGCTCGCCGAGCATCACTTCCACCAGGCGGCCCTCGATCAGGGAAATTCCGCGCACGCTGGCGAAGAACAGGATGCCGAGCGGCACCCCGAGCAGGGCCAGCAGCAGCAGCCCCATCGACAGGCTCAAGCCGGTGACGGCCCAGGTGAAGTAGAAAATTCCCGTCGCTACCGAGAGCAGCATGTAGAGCAAGGAGGTGTAGGCGCGCGGATCGGCGACCACGCCGAAGAATTGCCCAAGCGCCGAGGGCCGGACCTTCACCGGCGGCGGCCGCAAGGCCTGCGCGACCGTGGCTTCCTGGGTGCGGTAGATGTCGGCGACTTCCTCGGGCGCGCCGTAGCTCCCGGCCATGCTGGCCAAGAGCGTGGCTTCGTCGACGCCCGGGTTCTCGGCCAGCTCCGAGCGCAGGTATTCCTCGGCGTCGTAGAGCGCGTCCTGAACGAGGGCGCGGTCGGCGTTGCCGAGCGCGGCGCGCAGTTGCTCGAGGTACTCGGGGATGGTCTTCGGGGTCGTGGCGGTCATCGCGGCGTTCCTTCGAGCGTGGATTCAACGAAATCGCGGGTGGCATTCCAATGCTCCACCCAGGCTTTGAGCACGTCCCGACCCGGCGGCGTGATCCGGTAATAGCGGCGCGGCGGCCCGGCCACGGAAGGCTCGACCTCGCTGGCCAGGAGTCCGGCGGCATCGAGATTGCGCAGCACCGGGTACAGCGCGCTCTGTTTGCCGCCCAGCAGGCCTTCGCCGCTGCGTTCCAGCCGCTTGGCGATCTGGTAGCCGTACATCGGCTCGCTGGCCTGGTCGAGGACGGCCAGCAGCACCAGCGACACCGTGCCGGCGCTGAGTTCCTTCTGGAACTTCTTCAAATGGGATTCGTGCTCGGTCATGGCCTGCACAGTAGTATTAACTTAGCTATAGCGAACCTGCCATAAGTCATGCCACGGCCCCGCG
>JANYBA010000006.1 GCA_025360985.1 Gammaproteobacteria bacterium
GTGCCGTACTACGCGACCCGCCGCGCGATGCTGATGACGGACTTCAGCGAAGCCACGGCCCTGCGTCGCATGCGCGAGCGGCCGGCCGACTACCTGGGCCAGCATCGCCTGGGTCTGGTAGTCGGCCGGCCGCTCGCGCATGCGACGCAGGGCCGTGGCTTCGCTGAAGTCCGTCATCAGCATCGCGCGGCGGGTCGCGTAGTACGGCACTTCCGACGACCAAGCCAGGCCGAAACCGAGGATCACCTCATCCGGCGCGGTGTGGCTGCGGGCGAAATTCGCCAACTCGACCGTGCGCTGGTTGATCCGCGGCGTAAGGATCTGCGGCAGGAAATCCCGATGGAAGCCATGGAGCATCACCGCCGCGACCGCCAGTGTTGCCAACAGTCCGAGCCAGTCGTTGCCGCGGTCGCGCAGCGTCTCGCAGGCACAGGCGACCAGGACGACCAGGAAAACGCCGTTGGCCAGTTGGTAATAATTGTGGACGTGGTGCAGGTTGGCGAAGACGAAGAACGGCAGCAGGTAAAGGGCCAGCAAGCAAAGCCCGAGCAGCCGCAGGCCCCGGCCGAACAGCAGGACCGTGCCCATGGCGAACCATGCCACCCGCGTAATGCCAAGCAATTCGCGGGAGGAGCGGCCGAACACCACGTCTTTCCACAGGCTCGGGTCGATCTTCTGGTCCCAGGTACCGAAGTTCCAGATGGCGAGGTTTTTCGAGCCCAGCTGGGCACCCCAGACCGTCCTGGCCTTCTCGACATCGCCGAAGTGGACGTAGGCCAGGGTCAGCAGCAACGCCGCCAGCACCGAGATGGCGATCGGCAGGTAGCAAACGGCAAATCCCTGGGTCCGCCACTCCCTCCGGTGGCCGAACACCTTCGGCATCAGGAACAACATCGCCGCCAAACCGAATCCGAAGAACGTAGTGACCTTGACCAATGCGCCCAGGCAAGCCGCGACCAGCATCCATGCGAATCCGGCGCGGCTCGGTGCGCGCTGGTAAGAAATGGTCGCCGCCAGGAAGGACACCGCCAGGAACAGGGCCGTGCTTTCGATCATGAAGGCGCGCGCGCCGAACATGTACAGCGGCGAAAGCAGGAACAGCAGCGCCGCGTTATCCGCCAGCCGTTCGCGGCCGGTGATTTCACGCAGGCAAAGCCGCAAGGGGAAGATCGTCGCGATGGCAAACAGCCATGACACCAGGCGGCCGCTCTGGTCCAGGGAAATCGGCAGCGCGCTTGCCACCGCCATCGTGATCGCCTGGTACAGCGGAAATTCGAACGGAATCGACCAGGGGTAGCCCAACACCGGCGTCGGGTAGGCCAGCCAGTGCGACGAACCCCACATCCAGTAACTGGAGATCGCCGTCTGCGTCTGCCGAAAGGAATGGAACTCGAGCAGGGGCAAGTTCCAGCTTAAGGCCAGCGCCGTCGCCGACAGCAGAATCGCGGCGGCGATGCCCAGGCGAATCAGCACGGCCGGCCGGCCCATCGCGCGCATCGAAGAACCAGTCATGCGATTCCGTCGGAAGGTTTGCGGCTGGCGACTGCACCGCCGAGCTTGCGGCGCACGGCGAGATTCACCTTCTTGCCCAGGCGCATGCCCGGTTCCTCGACCAAACGGAAAGTGATCTCGGATACGGTGATGGCGAACGTCAGCGTCAACGCCAGGCAGGCCAGGAAAGACAGGGTCAGCCCGAGGTGTCGCCGGTAAATCCACGCGTACGCCGGCGAAGCCAGCAAGACCACGGTCGGATGGCAGAGGTAAAGCGAATAGCTGATGCGGCCAAGATAGGTTGTGAACCGGTTCACCAACGCCTTGACCGGCGCCCAGCCGAGCCCGAGTAATAGCAAGGTGAAGACCCAGGCTTGCCAGTAGTACAGGTCACCGAAGATCGCCGGCAGCCAACCATTGACCAGGGCAACAAAGACGGTCATCGCCAAGGTGAGCAGGGCGACACCGAAATCGCGCGGCTTGCGCACCAGCTCGCCGTTTTCCAGCAGCAGGTGGTAGGCGACCGCGCCGCAGGCGA
>JANYBA010000020.1 GCA_025360985.1 Gammaproteobacteria bacterium
CAGGACCGATGCGGCAACCGCGCCGAGCACAACCACGATTAGCGCCGGGAATATGCGTCGAACCCGGCGCGCGTAAAAGGCAAGCAAATCGATCCGACCGGTTGCGGTCCATTCGCGAAAAAGCAGCGCCGTGATCAGATAACCGGAGATGACAAAGAACACGTCCACGCCAACCAGGCCAGCACCCGGGCCGATCCCGGCGTGATACAGGACCACCCCCAGCACGGCGATGGCTCGCAGACCGTCGATCTCGGGGCGGTACCTGATTCCGGTCAAGACATCTCCTGATCCATGGACACCAACGATCACCCAGGATGCGGGCCGACCTCTGATGTCGGCTGTCTCGCCGGAATGGTGGGCCGTGATGGATTCGAACCATCGACCAAAAGATTAAAAGTCTTCTGCTCTACCGACTGAGCTAACGGCCCGACGCGGGTTGGTATTCTACCAACGCACCGACCCAGGTAGGGAACGCAGGATAGCCCTCGCAACCAAGCCGGTATCGGGCGGCGACTTGCGAGGGCTATCCGGGAGTTCCCGACATGGGCACGTAGCGCGTGGGATCGACCACGCCGGCCCCGGCGAAGCCCTCGGCGCGCAGGCGGCAGGCATCGCAGCGGCCGCAGGCGCGGCCCTCGGCATCGGCCTGGTAGCAGGAAACCGTGCGCGAGAAATCCACGCCCAGGCGCAGGCCTTCGCGGACGATGTCGGCCTTGGACAAGTCGATGAGGGGCGCGTGCACTTGCAGGCGATGGCCTTCGACGCCGGCCTTGGTGGCGAGGTTGGCCAGGCGCGCGAAGGCGGCGATGAACTCCGGGCGGCAGTCGGGATAGCCGGAATAGTCCACGGCGTTCACGCCGCAGAACAGGTCGTCGGCGCCCAGCACCTCGGCCCAGCCGAGCGCCACCGACAGCATGATGGTGTTGCGCGCCGGGACGTAGGTGATCGGGATGCCCTGCCCCGGCGTCTCCGGCACCGCGATGTCGGCGGTCAGTGCGGAGCCGCCGATGCTGCGCAGGTCCACCACCACGGTCTTGTGGACCACGTCCATTGCTTTGGCCAGTTCGGCGGCGGCGACGAGTTCGGCCGAATGGCGCTGGCCATAGCTCACGCTCAAGGCGTGGCAGGCGAATCCGCGTTCGCGGGCGATAGCGAGCACCACCGCCGAATCCATGCCGCCGGAAACCAGGACCACGGCCGGCTTCATCGCCCCGGCTCCTCGCCCCAGAGCTGCTTGTGCAGCTGCAACTGGAAGCGCACCGGCAGGCGGTCGGCCAGGATCCAGTCGGCCAGTTCGCGCGCCGGCAATTGCGAGTAGCTCGGCGAGAACAAGACCTCGCAGCGTTCGACCAAGCGGTGCTCGGCCAGCATCGCCTTGGCCCAGTCGTAGTCGGCGCGATCGCAGAGCACGAACTTCACCTGGTCGCGGGTGGTGAGCAAGGGAATATTCCCGAGCAGGTTGCGGTGCTGCTCCTTCGAACCCGGGGTCTTGAGGTCGACCACGCGCATCACGCGCGGATCGACCTCGGAAATGTCGATCGCACCCGAGGTTTCCAGCGAGACCTCGTAGCCGGCGGCGCAAAGTCTTTGCAGCAATACCAGGCATCGCTTCTGCGCCAGCGGTTCGCCACCAGTGACGCAGACGTGGCGCACGCCATGGCTCGCGACTAGTTCAAGGATCGCGTCGATGTCGTGCCATTCGCCGCCATGGAAGGCATAGGCGGTGTCGCAGTACTGGCAGCGCAGTGGGCAGCCGGTCAGGCGCACGAACACGGTCGGCCAACCGACGCTGCGCGATTCGCCCTGCAAGGACAGGAAGATTTCGGTCAGGCGCAGGCGTTCGCCGGTGGCAGCGCTGGCCAGCTCCACGCGCGGCTCAGCGGGGCTCGAGGTTCAGCGTGCGCAACCGGCTCTGGGCCAGGCGCGCGGCGTCCGAATCCGGGTACTTGTCGATGACCTGGGACAGGGTCTGCCGACCCTGCTCGACCTGGTGCATTTCGACCTGGCAGTAACCTTTCTTGAGCAGGGCGTCGGGCGCCTTGCCCGAATCCGGGAATTGTCCGAGCAGCGCCTCGAAAGCACGCTGGGCGATCGGATAGTTCTGGGTCACGTAGTAGCTCTCGCCGAGCCAGTACCAGGCATTGGGCGCGAGCGAGGCGTTCGGATACGCGCCCAGGAACGCTTGGAAGCCACGCGCCGAGGCGACATAATCGCCGCGCTTGAGCGCGTCGAAGGCCTCGCCATAGGCGGTTTGCTCGTCGGCAATCGGCGCGCCCGGCGCGGGAGGCGTCGCAAGCGCCGGCTGTGCCGGTGCGGGCGCTGCCGCGGGCGGCGCGACTACTGGACGGGGTGCCGAAACGGGAGCCGCGGACGCGGCCGGCGCGGGAGTCGAGCCTTCGAGTTTCTGCAGGCGCGTGTCGAGGTCCACGTACTGCTCGCGCGACCGCTGCTTGAGTTGCTCGTTGTCGTTTTGCAGTTGTTCGACCTGGTTGCGCAGCGCTTGCACTTCCGACTGCAGCTGGGTCAGGCGATTGAGCAGGTCGACGTTGGCTTGCCCGGCTGCGCTGCCACGAGTCGCCGATTCGGCTTCGAGCGCGGCCACCCGCTCAGCCAGGCTGAGCTTCTGGGCGAAGGCGGGGGCGGTCGCCGCCACGGCGACCACCAATGCCAGCAACAGGTTGCGGACGAACACGGCTACGGATCAGCGCGTGCTGTACACGATTTCGACGCGACGATTCCGGCCCCAGCAATCTTCGGTGGAGTCGGCGCAGGTCGGCCGTTCTTCGCCGTAGCTCACCACCGACACCTGGCTGGCCGAGCCGCCGCTGCCGAGCACGGCGGTGGAAACGGCGTTGCCGCGGCGTTCGCCCAGGCCGAGGTTGTATTCGCGCGTGCCGCGCTCATCGGCGTTGCCTTCCAGGGTCATGCGCGCTTCCGGACGATCGCGCAGGTACTTGGCGTGGCAGGCGATGGTGGCCTGGAACTCCGGACGCAGCGTGTCCCGGTCGAAATCGAAATAGACGACGCGCTGGCGCAGGCAGCTGTTGGTGTCGAGGTCTTCAGGGCGGAACTTGCCGTCGCCGGCCATCGGCGTGGTGGTCGCTCCGGTCGTTCCGGTCGAACCGTTATCGGTGGACGCCGTGGGTTTCACGGCCTTGGTGCAGGCGCCGAGGGCAAGGCAGACAGCGGCGGCGATCAGGAGGCGGTTGGCTTGGTTCATGGGGTACCCCTTGTGGCTTGGTGAATGGCGGATCGTGGCGGGCAGTGTGGCAGCCGGTTGTTCAGCGTTGCCTGAACGGCGACCAGGCGGGTTCGCGGACATCGCCATCGGCCACCACCAGCCGCAGTCGGACCCGGCCGTCGGCGGAGACAGCATAAAGCAGGCCGCGTCGCCCTTCCTTGGTCGCGTACAGCAGCATGCTGGCATTGGGGGCAAAGCTCGGCGATTCGTCGAGATTTCCGGGCGAAAGCGTCTGCCAGCGGCCGCCTCCGCCGAAGCTGCGGTCGAGCAGCGCGATCCGGTAGACATTGCCGATGCCCTGGGCCATGGCGATCTTCTTGCCGTCGAAGGAAACGGTGGCGCGGGCGCTGGATTCGCCCTGGAAGCTGATGCGGGTCGGTTCGCCGCCCGTCGCCGGGACCTGGTAGACCTGCGGCTTGCCGGCGCGATCGGAGGTGAAGACCAGGTTCTGGCCATCCGGGGTCCAGACCGCTTCGGTATCGATGCCGTAGTGATGGGTGATCTGGGTGAGGGCCTTGCTGGCCAGGTCCATCACGTAGATTTCCGGGTTACCGGACTTGGACAGGGTCAGCGCCAACTTCGTACCGTCGGGCGAAAACGCCGGCGCGCCATTGATGCCGCGGAAGCTCGCCGCGACTTCGCGCGCCCCGGTGGCGATTTCCTGCAGGTAGATGGTGGAGTTGCCGCGCTCGAAGCTGACGTAGGCGAGCTTGCGGCCGTCCGGGCTCCAGGCCGGCGACAACAGCGGCTCCTTGGAACGGACGATCGTTTGCGGGTTGAAGCCGTCGGAGTCGGCGACCAGCAGCGCGTATTCGGTGCCGGGGCCGATGCCGGAGGCGGTCACGTAGGCGATCCGGGTCCAGAATGCGCCGCGCACGCCGAGAATCTTTTCGTAGATCTGGTCGGCGATCTGGTGCGCGACATCGCGCAGGCCCTTGGCGCGGCCGCCGACGGCCAGGCCGACCAGCCGCTGTTGCTTGGCGACGTCGTAAAGTTCGTATTCGACCCGGTAGCCGCCGTCGGCATCGTCGAGCACGCGGCCGACGACGACGAAGTCCTGCTTGAGCAGGCGCCAGGTCGGGAACTGGATGTCGCCGCCGCGCACCGGCTTTTCGACCATGCTTTCGACCGGCAACGAGCGGAATTGCCCGGAGCGGTTCAGGTCGTTGCGGATGATGCCGGCGATGTCGGTGTCGGGCGCGACGCCGCTGCCCTGGTAGGGCATGGGCACGACCGCGATCGGCAGCGAGGACTCGTTGCCCGACACCAGGCCGATGTCGAGTCCCTGGGCGTTTGCCACCGCAGCGAACAGGCTCAGCACCAGCCAGATGAGAAGTCGTTTCATGGTTGGCATTCCTCGTGAGGGTAACAAAACGTAATGGTCGGCTGGCGGTCGAAAACCGATTCGAAGCCAGCGTAAGGCATCGGGCTCCGGCGCAGCGCGCGATCCACCGAATCGCGGCCTTTGTCGTCGAAGGGGCAATCCAGGAACTCGACGTTGTTTACTTCGCCACCCACGTACTGGGTAAAGCGTACCTTGCAACGCACCCGTTCCGGGGCGCCGGTGCGATTCCAGTTGGCATCGGCGGTCTGTTGCATGGCGGCCCGGTAGCGCGCCAACAGGCCGTTGTCGGCGCCGCGATCGCCGGCTGGCGCCGATGGCGCCGATGGCATCGGCTTGGCGACGACCGGCGCCGGCTTGGCCAGGTCGGTCAGTTGCGCCAGTCGTTGTTCTTCCATCTGGGTGAGCCTGGCGGCTTTCTCGCGCTCGCGACGGATCGCCTCCAGTTGCTCGCGCAGGCGCTGCTTGTTCTCCGCTTCCTGCTGGCGGGCGAGGTCCTCGGTCAGGTCCACCTGCGCCTGGCGCGTGCGCCTCTCCTGCTCCTGCGCGGCCGGATCCGGCGAGGGCGGCGCGGACCGCGATGCCGCGACCTGGTCGACGGTGTCCGGGCGGTCCTGCGGGGCCTGAGGCTTCGCCTGCACGGGCTGCTCGCTGGTCTGCGGGCGCGGCGCCGGCTGCGGTTGCGGATCGGGCGAGGCCTTGATGGCTTTCTGGGCTCGCCGCACATCGGCGGCGGACATCACCAGGGAAGCCTGGATCGGCTCGCCGGCGGCAAATTCGTCGTGCACCGGCCAGATCCAGCGGGCGCTCAGCCAGGCCAGCAGGAACAGGCCGACGTGCAGCAGCAGGGCGAAGGCGAAGGCACTGACCTGGTCGGCGCGGGACTCCATCGGGTTCGCTCAGCGGCCCTCGGCCGGCTTGCTCATCAGCCCGACCTTGTCCACGCCGGCCTGCTGCAACAGCACCATCGCCTGGTAGACGGTGTCGTAGCTGGCCTTGCCATCGCCGGCGATGAAGACGGCGACGTCCGGATTGTTGGCGACGATGGCGTGGACCCGGGCGACCAGTTCGGCGGCGCTGACCTTTTGCTGGCCGGTAGCCGGATCGTGCAGCTTGAGCGTGTAACCGCCCTGGGCGTCGACGCTGACGGTGATGGGTTCCTTGTTGGTCTGCACCGAACGCGCGTCCGACTTCGGCAAGTCGATGTCCACGCCGAGGTTCAACAGCGGCGCGGTGACCATGAAGATGATCAACAGCACCAGCATCACGTCGATATAGGGCACGACGTTGATCTCGGATTTCAGCTTGCGGGTGCGCAGGCGGCGGGAGAAGGCGGTGGCGCTCATGGCAGGGTCCTCAACGGCTGAGGGTCCGAAAAGGGGTCAGAGTGAATTTCGCACTGACGGAAATCGGTTTCATGCGGGATGTTCGTCGCGAAACTTCACTCTGACCCCTTTTCGTCACGGCTCGTCGGTGTGCGACTGGCGCTGCAGGATGGAGGCGAATTCCTCGGCGAAACTTTCGTAGCGGACGGCGAGCCGTTCCACCCGCGTCGCAAATCGGTTGTAGGCCCAGACCGCCGGGATGGCGGCGAACAGGCCCATCGCCGTGGCGATCAGTGCTTCGGAAATGCCCGGCGCCACCGAAGCGATGGTCGCCTGCTTGTTGGTGGCCAGGCCGTGGAACGACACCATGATGCCGAACACGGTGCCGACCAGGCCGACATAGGGCGCGGTGGAACCGACATTGGCCAGCAATTCGAGGTTGGCCTCGAGGCCGTCGAGTTCGCGCGCCAGGGTCGCGCGCATGGCCCGCTGCGCGCCTTCGAGTTGCGTGCGCGCATCCAGCGTCTTCATCTGCTGGCGCAGGCGG
>JANYBA010000032.1 GCA_025360985.1 Gammaproteobacteria bacterium
GCTGCAGGCCGTCGCGATAGAGATCCTGCGGCGGCGTGTTCGAAGTCGCCACGATCGTCACGCCGTCGGCGATGAGGCGATCGAGCAGGCGGCCAAGGATCATGGCGTCGCCGATGTCGCCGACGAAGAATTCGTCGAGCACCAGCAGGCGGATATCGGCGGCGAGGCCCTTCGCCACCACCGCCAGCGTGTCGGCGGTATCGGGCAAGGCGCGCAAGCGCGCTTGGACTTCGCCCATGAAGCGATGGAAATGCCAACGCCGCTTCGGCACCGCGACGTGGTCGAACAGCAGGTCGGCGAGGAAGGTCTTGCCGCGACCGACCGCGCCCCACAAGTACAGGCCGGGCACCCGCGCCGGTTCCCGAAACCGGGCCAGGAACGAGCCCCAGGACGAATTCGGTTGCGCGGCCAGCAGCTGGCGCTGCACGCGGTCGAGTTCGGGCAGGGCCGCTTGTTGCGCCGGGTCAGCCTGCCAATGGCCGGCGGCGACGCCAGCGGCGTAGGCCTCGGAAGGACTCATGCGCGCAGGGGCGGCAGGTTCCTGCGCACGCCGTTCTTGATCGCGCCGCGCAGGTCGAGCAGGCGGCGATGGAAGAAGTGGCCGGTCTCGGGCATGCGCACCACGGTCGGCGCCGGATCCTGTTTGGCCAACCAGGCGAACACCGGCCCCGGCTCGACCACTTCGTCGTTCTCGCCCTGGATCACCAGCCACGGGCAGGACGGCGGCAGCACGCCGGAAAAATCGCGCATGCCCACGGGCGGCGCGATCGAGATGACCTGCCTGACCGGCAATTGCCGCGCGCCGAGCAAGGCCACCCAGGCGCCGAAGGAAAATCCCGCCAGCCAGAAGTCGTCGTCGGGGCGCGCCTGCCGGACCCAGTTCGCCACCGCCATCAGGTCGAGCACTTCGCCGCGGCCGTTGTCGTACCCGCCTTCCGACTGGCCGACACCGCGAAAATTGAAGCGCACCGAGGCCAGGCCCAGCTCCGTGAAGGCGCGACGAGCCATGGTCACGACCTTGTTGTGCATGGTGCCGCCTTCGGGCGGATGCGGATGGCAGATCAGGGCGATGCCGCGCCGCGCCTCGGCCGGATCGGGCAGGTCGACCGAGACCTCGAGCAGGCCGGCCGGACCCGGCAGCAGCAGGGTTCCGGCGGAATCAGGAAAAGGCGTCGGCGCGGTCATGCCGGAATCATACGGCGGCGGGAGGCGTGCGGCCGGAATTCGGCGATCAGCAGGCCAGGGATGGCCTGCGCGGGACTAAAGGCAGGAGGCCGTCCGTCCCGGCAAGCCGAATCCGGACGCCCGGCGAACCGCAACGATCACTTGAGCTGGCTGATCATCCAGTCGACCGTCGCCTTGATCTGCGCGTCCGACAAGGAAGGATTGCCGCCGCGCGGCGGCATCATGCCGCCATCGGGGCCGTTGTAGCCATTCATTGCGTGGCTGTAGAGCGTGTCCTTGCCCTGGGCGATGCGCGGCGCCCAGGCCGCTTTCTCCAGCTTCGGCGCCTTGGCGACGCCGGCGGTGTGGCAACCGGTGCACAAGTTGCCGAAGATCACCGAACCATCGAGGGTGCCGTCGTAGGCCACCGTGCCCTTGGCCGCTTCCGCGGCGGCCGCGGCCGCTGCGGCCTGGGCCGCGGCGCCGGTGCTGCCGGCGAACACCGCGCCCATTGGCTGGATGCGCTCGTGCGTGGCCTTCTGCGCCGCCGCGCCCGGCGGATCGACCCGGTAGCCGTTGAGGTACATGCCCAACAGGATCAGGGCGATGGTGATGGACACCAGCATGGCGATGACCTGGGAGAAGTGCTTGAGGAAGACGATGTCGTAATTGCGCACGGCGGTTCCAGTGCGGGCCAGGGCCCTGAAGTCAGGCCGGGATTATATCGGCCCGCCAGCGCCCACGGAAAGCCGTGGGCCCAAGTCTCGAGGCTTGCGACCGGCTTGCGGCATGATGCCGGCATGAGCACGCCGCCCCAAGACTTCCGCCTGGTCCACGGCAACGACCTGGAAGTCCTGGCGGCGTTGCTCGCTGCCGAGATCGCCCAAACGCCGACCGGCGCACACCCCTTGGCCCCGGAAACGATCCTGATTCCGCAACCGGCCATGCGGCGCTGGCTGCAGAAGACCCTGGCCGAGTCCCACGGCATCGCCGCCAACCTGCACTTCCTCACGCCCGGCGAATTCGTCGAGCAAGCGCTGGCAGCCAACCTCCCGGCCGGTGGGGCGCCCCGGCTCGGCGATGCCGGCGCCTTGCGCTGGCGGCTGTGGTCGGTGCTGGCCGATCCCGGCCTGGCGCGCGATCCGCTATTCGCGCCGGTGCACGCGGTGCTGGCCAATGATGATCCGGCCCTGTCGGCCTGGACCCTAGCCGGCGAGCTGGCGCAGGCCTTCGAGAAATACCAGGCCTGGCGCCGGGACTGGCTGCGCCACTGGGACCACGGCGGCGATCGCGGCGACTGGCAGGCCGAGTTGTGGCGGCGGGCCACGCGCGGCTTGCAGCATCGCGGCCAGCGCCTGGACCGCTACTTCACCGCGCTCGATGCCGGCAAGCTCCCGGTCGGACTACCGCCGCGGCTGTTCGCCTTCGGTTGCCAGAACGTCTCGCCCGACGTCCTGCGCGTGATCGCCTCGGCCGGCAGCGCCGGCACGCTGCATTTCTACTTCCTGTCGCCGGTCGCCGGCTGGTGGGGCGACCTGGTGACCGCGCGCGAGCGTCGGCGCGCGCAGGGCGAAGTCCTGGCCGACGCCGACGAAGAGAATCCGCTGCTGGCGGCCAACGGCGGCGCTGGCCGCGACTTCGTCAACCTCCTGTTCGCCGACGAAGCCGTCCAGCCGAGCTGGGAACACGCCGTCTACGTGCCACCCGATCCCGAGAAGCGCCCTGGCCTGCTGCACCGCCTGCAACGCGAGCTGTTGGCGCGGCAAGCGCCGCCGCGCGAACCCGTGGCGCCCGAGGCCGGCGATCGTTCGCTGCAGGTGCACAGCTGCCACACGCGCCTGCGCGAGGTGCAGGTGCTGCACGAACAACTGCGCGACCTGCTGGAAAACAACCCGAGCCTGACGCCGCGCGACATCGCCGTGCTCACGCCGGCGATCGACGACTACGCGCCGCACGTGCACGCGGTGTTCGCCGGCGACGGCGCGCTGGCGATTCCCTACGCGCTCGCCGACGGCAGCGCCTTGGCCGGTCGGCCGGTGGCGGACGCCTTCCTGCGCCTGCTGGCCTTGCCGACCTCGCGCTTCGCCGCCAACGAAGTGCTCGAGCTTTTGTCGCTGCCCGCCATCGCCGAACGCTTCGCGCTGGCACCGGCCGAGTTGCCGATCTTGCGCGCGTGGCTGCAGCGTGCCGGCGCGCGCTGGGGCATCGATGCCGAGCATCGGGAAGCGCTGGGCGCGCCGCGCGAGTCCGCCTATACTTGGGCCTGGGCTCTGGACCGATTACTGCTCGGCCACGCCAGCGGCGAAGACACCGACATCCTCGGCGTGGCGCCGCTTTCGCAGGTCGACGGTGGCGACCTCGCCCTGCTCGACGCTTTGCTGCAGGGCCTGCGCATGCTCGCGCGCTGGCAGCGACGGCTGGCGCGGCCGCTGCCGGCGGATCGTTGGCAGGCTTCGCTGCAGCAATTGATCAGCGAGGCCTTCGCCGAGCGGCCGACCTCGCGCGACGATGCCCGCGCGATCGAAGCCTTGCGCGCGCTGGTCGAACGCTTCGCCCGCGAAACGCACGCCGCCGGCGCCAATGACGCCGTGCCGCCATCGGTGCTGCGCGACTGGTTCCAGTCCGCGTTGTCGGAAGCCGACCATCGCCAGCCGCTGATCACCGGCGGCGTGACCTTCGCGCAGATGGTCCCGATGCGGCTGATCCCGTTCAAGGTAGTCTGCCTGCTCGGCATGGACGACACCGCCTTCCCGCGCCGCGATCCGGCCGGCAGCCTGAATCGGCTCAGCGCGCAACTCGGAACCCGGCAGCGCCGGCGCGGCGACCGTTCGGTGCGCGACGACGATCGCCTGCTGTTCCTGCAACTGTTCGCCGCCGCCAGCGACGTGTTCTATGTCAGCCACCTCGGCCGCGATCCGCGCAGCGATGAAACGCGTCCGCCTTCGGTGGTGGTGGCCGAACTGGTCGAGGTCGCGGCCCGTCATGGCGCCACGAATCTCGTGGTGAAGCACCCGCTGCAACCATTCGCGCCGGAAGCCTTCGGCCGGGGCGATCTGCGCCGGATCAGCTACCACGCCGGCTGGCGGGCCGCGGCCGAAGCGGAGTCGTCGCGCTTGCCGCTGGCGCCGTTCGCGGCGCCGATGGATTTCGATGGGGACTTGCCGGCGAAAGTGACGCGGGAAGACCTGGTGCGCGTGCTGGCGCGGCCCGCGCAAGCTTTCCTGCTACGAGGCCTCGACCTGCGCCTGCCGCGTCCGGAAGAACGCCTGCCCGACGACGAACCCTTCGCCAGCGACGATCCGCTGCAACGCCATGAACTGCACAGCGCCGTATTCGCGGCCTTGGTCGCAACGCCGGAAGTCGCGCCAGACGGCTTGCGTGAGCGCTTGCTCGCCCGCGGCTTCATCGCCCCTGGCGCCAGCGGTGCGGCCGCGGTCGCCAAGGCGATGCGTTCGCTCGAAGCTCATGTCCGGCAATGGCGAGAGTGGTCGGTCGGCGAGTCCGAGCGGCGCACGTTCGAACTGGCGATCGACGGCGCGTCGATCACCGGAGTGCTCGGCCCGATCCATGCAAACGGGCTGCTGCAACTGCGCGTCGGCAAGCCACACGGGCGCAACCGGCTCGCCCTCGGGATCGACGCCCTGTTCTGGTCGGCGCTGGGCGAGACGCGGCCGCTGCATCGACTGATCACTGGCGAAGGCGGAGGCGCCGAAGTCATCATGCCATTTCAAGCGGACGCTGCACGAAAGGCCTTGCGCGAACTGCTGGCCATCTACCGACGCGCGTTGGCCGCGCCGTTGCCGTTCATGCCCAAGTCGGGCTTCGCCTATGCACAGGCCCTGGCCAAGCACGGCGATGACGACAAGGCCTGGGCCGCTGGCGCGAAGGAATGGCACCGCCGCGAGGGCTATGGCGAAGGCGACGAACCCGAGGTGAAGCTGGCGTTGCGCGGCTGCGATCCCTTCGATGATGCCGATGGCGCGAGCGCCGAAGACTTCCGCAAGTTGTCGAAAGACATTTTCGCCGCGGTGCGCGCCACCACTGCGGGGGTTGGCGATGACTGAGCGCGCGGCCCTCGACGACCTCGGCCTCGCCCTGCCCCTGAACGGCGTGCAGTGGATCGAGGCCAGCGCCGGCACCGGCAAGACCTTCGTCGTCGCCACGCTGTACACGCGCCTGGTGATCGAGGCGGGGTTGTCGGTGTCGTCGGTGCTGGCGGTGACCTTCACGGAAGCTGCAACCGCGGAATTGCGCCAACGCCTGCGCGCACGACTCTCGCTGGCGCTGGCGCTCGCCGAAGGTCGCGCCAGCGTCGAGTCACCGGAGTCGCGCGTCACGACACCGCTGGTGGCAACGGCGATCGAGCGCGAAGGGCTGTTGCCGCTGCAACGACGCCTGCGCCTGGCGGTCGAAGCGATGGACCTGGCGCCGATTTACACCATCCACGGTTTCTGCCGGCGCGCGCTGGCCGATCATGCGCTCGAGGCCGGGCAACCGCTGGTCGTGCGGGCGATGGTCGAAAACGAGCGTCTGCTGCGCGAGGAAGTGGCGACCGACTTCTGGCGCCAGTGCGGCACCGATGCCGTGCGCACCGCCACGCTGCTATCGCTGTGGAAATCTCCGGTCGAGTTGGCACACTCCCTGCGCGAGTTGCTGGCGATCGATGCCTTGCTGCCCGAAGCTGCGGGCCGCAGCGAAGACTACGGCGCGGCTCTGAAGAAGTTGGCGGACGTGGCGCGCGCGCAGGCCGACGCGGCATGGCAGGCCATCGAGGCCGCGGTCGCGTCCGGTGCGATGCATGGCAACAAGTTCCGCAAGGCGACGGTCGCCGCGCGTTGGCAGCTGCTGCGGGACTGGTTGGCGGGCGATGCGATCGGCGCGCCCGACCCGGACATCGCCTACTTCGCGACGTCATCGCTGAGCGAGAAGACGAAAGACGGCCGCGACGCGCCGGTGTCGCCGCTGTTCGACGCCATTGAAGACTGGGTGCTCGCGGAAAAACAAGGCCGGATCGCGCTGGTGCACGAAGCGCGCGCGTTCGCCCGCCAGCGGCTCGACGCGCTCAAGCGCGAGCGCGGCCTGATCGGCTACGACGACATGATCCGCGGCGTCGCCGATGCACTGGCCGGCGCCACCGGCGCGGCCTTCGCCGCGCGCCTGCGCGAGCAATATCGCGTCGCGCTGGTCGACGAGTTCCAGGACACCGACCAGCGCCAGTGGTCGATCTTTCGCGAACTGTTCGTCGCCACCGGCGACCCGGACCGCGCCCTGTTCCTGATCGGCGATCCCAAGCAGGCGATCTACCGCTTCCGCGGCGGCGATGTCTTCACCTACCTGGACGCGCGCGCCTCGGCCGACCGTTGCCATGCCCTGGACCACAACTTCCGCTCGCGCCCGCTGGCGCTGGCGGCGGTCGCAACTCTGTTCGGCGGCGCCAACCCCTTCGCTCAGGCCGGGATCGCGTTCCAGCCCGTGCTTCCGGGCGGGCGCGTCAGCGACGACGATCTGCAAATCGACGGCCAGGCGCTGCCGGCCTTGGGTTTCGAACATCTATCCGGGCTGGCCGACGTCAGCATCGAGGAAGCGCGCGACGCCGCGACCACGGCCTGCGCCACGCGCATCCATGCCCTGCTCGCCGCCGGCCTCGCCGGGCGCGGCCAGCGGCGCGATCGCGCCGGCAAGTTCGGGCCGCTGGCGCCGGGCGACATCGCGGTGCTGGTGCCGAAACACCGGGATGGCGAGCGCATCCGCGCGGCACTGTCGGCGGTTGGCATTCCCTGCGTCGCCGCCGGCCGCTGCAGCCTGTACGAGACCGACGAAGCCGGCGAATTGCGCGTGCTGCTGCATGCCCTGGTCAATCCCGCCGACGACCGTCGCCTGCGCGCGGCCTTGGCGATGCCCTTGCTCGGCGCGACGGCCGCGGATCTGCGCGCGCTCGACGGCGACGAGGCGACGCACCGCCGCTGGCAGGACCGTTGCCAGGCGTGGCGCGGCCAATGCGAGCGTCACGGCGTGCTGGCCCTGGTCGGTACGCTGTGCGCGGACAATGCGCCGCGCCTGCTCGGCCTGCTCGACGGCGAGCGCCGCCTCACCAACCTGCTGCAGCTTGCGGAAGAACTGCAGGCCTCGCGCGCCGCGCGGCTCGGGCCCACGGCATTGCTCGACGAGTTGGACCATCGCATTCTGGCCGCCGACAACGAAAACGACGGCGAGTTGCTGCGCCTGGAATCGGATGCCCAGAGGGTGAAGATCCTGACGCTGCACAAGAGCAAGGGCCTGGAGTTCGAGCTGGTGTTCCTGCCCTACGCGGCGACCGGCGGAACCGGTGGCAACAACCAGGACAAGCTCAAGCTGGCGCGCTACCACGACGGTGCGCAGCGCGTTGCCGAGCTGTTCGCTGCCAAGGATTCCCTGGCGATTTCCGAGGAAGCGAAGGAGGAGCGCGCCGAAGGCCTGCGCCTGTTGTACGTCGGCCTGACCCGCGCGCGCCTGGCGACCTGGGTCTGCTGGGGCGCGACCAAGCAGGCCGCGAAGTCCCCGCTTGCGCACTTGCTTCATTCCGCGAGCGACGCACTCGACGACGCCACCGTCGCGGCTGACCTGGCGCGGTTGGCAAGCCCGGCGATCGCGGTCGCGGCGGCGGCGACGGAAATGCCGACCCAGCGACTTTCCTTCGCGCCAGCCGAGGCCACGCCGCCGGCGCGCATTGCCTTGCGTTCGTTCGATCGCGACTGGGGAGTGACGAGCTTTTCGCAGTTGGCGCGCGAAGACGACGGCGCCGTTGTCAGCGGGGCTCACGACGAGCCTGAGCCGATTGCGGTCGCCACGTCGCGTTTTTCCGGCGCGCGCTTCGGCAATGCCTTGCACGCGGCGCTGGAGGCGACGGATTTTTCCGCCTGGCGCGACTTTTCCGGCGAACTGCCGCCAACCGGCGAATACGAACACCTGGCGAGCGCCCTGCGCGGCCAGGGTTACGCCAGCGAGGCCGACCAGCTCGAAGGCGTGCCACTGCTGACGCGCCTGCTCGCGGCGACGCTCAATGCGCACCTGCCCGAGGGCGCGGTCCTGGCGCGCTTGCCGCGCGCGGCGGTGGCGCCGGAGCTGGAATTCCACCTCGCTTTCCATCCGGTGGCGATGCCGGAGCTGATCGCGACCCTGCACGCCCACGGCATCGTCGCCGACCGCCACGCTTTTGGCCTGCGCCGGCGCATCGAGGGCCTGCTCACAGGATTCATCGACCTCGTCTACGAGCACGCGGGCCGCTACTACGTCCTCGACTACAAATCGAACTTGCTGCCCGACTACGCGCCGGCGACGTTGGCGCGCTCGGTGCGCGACAGCGAATACGACCTGCAGTACACGCTCTACACCCTGGCCCTGCACCGTTGGCTGCGCTTCCGGCTCGGCGCCGACTACGACTATGACTCACACATGGGCGGCGTCCGTTACCTGTACTGCCGTGGTCTGGAGGTCGAAGGCGAAGGCATCCATGCGTTGACGCTGCCGCGGAACTTGATCGAGTCGCTAGACGAGTTGCTGGCGCCGGCCGCGGGACTGTTGGCGCCTGCGGGTCCGATTGCGCCTGCGCCTTCCCCCGAATCGGCTCACCAGCGGTCATTCGCCGATTCAGGGGAAGGCTACGGCGCGAAAGGTAGAAGCACGTGAGCCTGCTCGTCGAACTCCAACGCGGCGGTTGGTTGCGCGCAGTCGACCACGCCCTGGCGCAGACCTTGTTGCGCTTGCGGCCGGAAACGCCGGACGACGTGCTCGCCGCGATCGCGCTGGCCAGCCGCGCGGTCGCCGAGGGCCACAGCCAATTGCGGCTCGGGCAGGTTGGCGAATTGCTCGCCGACATCCTGCCCGACCGCGAGCCCCCGTCCTTGCCGGCGCTATCTGACTGGCTCGAATGGCTGCGCGCCTCGCCGTGGATCGAAGAAGGACAAGTCGCGCTGCTGGAAAGCGAGGCCTTGTCGCTGCGTCGCTACTGGCGCCACGAAACGCGACTGGCGGCGGCGATACTTTCGCGACTCGATGGCGGCGAACGACCGCGCCTGCAACTGTTGGTCGGCGGGCCCGGCACCGGCAAGACCACGCGCGCCGCCCGGATGATCGCGGAGTTGTCGGAAAAATCTTCCGTGCCCTTGCGCGTTGCCCTCGCCGCGCCGACGGGCAAGGCGGCGAGTCGCCTGGGCGAAGTGGTGAATGCGCAGTTGCCGGCGCTCGCGCAACCGATCCAGGCGAGCACCCTGCATCGCCTGCTCGGCTGGCCGGCCGGCGACGAGCTGGCGCCCCTGCCGTTCGATCTCGTCGTGGTCGATGAAGCCTCGATGATCGACCTGGCGATGATGGCGCGCCTGCTCGCGGCGGTCGCGCCCGAGGCTTGCCTGGTATTGATCGGCGATCGCGACCAGCTGCCTTCGGTGGAGACCGGCGACGTGCTCGCCGCGCTTTGCGATGCCGCCGAGCGCAATCCGCGGCTGGCGGCGCGTCGTCTGCAGCTGAGTACCGTGCATCGGCAGGACGCTGGCAACGAGGTCATGGCGCTGGCCGGATGGGTCCGGGCTGGCGACGCCGATGCGGCGCTGGCGCGCTTGCGCGGCGAGGGCTTCGCCGGCGTGCGCTGGCCGGACGCCAGCGATGGCGAACTTTCCGCCGCCTGCCTCGAGCTCGCCCTGCCCGCGTATCGCGCGGCGCAAGCCGCGGCCTCGCCGGCCGAGGCGCTGGCACTGGCGGCGCGTTTCCGCGTCCTGACGGCGGTGCGCGAAGGCCCGGCCGGCAGCCGAACGCTCAATACGATCATCGCGGCCGCGCTCGATCCGCTGCGTCGGGGCGATGGCATGTTCCGGGGCCGCCTGATATTGGTGACCGAGAACAGTCCGCGCCACGGGCTGTACAACGGCGACGTCGGCATCGCCTGGCCCGACGAAATCGGCGAGGCCCGCGTCTGGTTCGACGGTAGCGATGGCCTGCGCGCCTGGTTGCCTTCGGCCCTGCCGGCACACGAATCGGCGTTCGCGCTGACCGTGCACAAGGCGCAGGGCTCGGAATTCGATCGCGTCTTGCTGGCCCTGCCCGAGCGCGGCGCGCGCGTGCTCTCGCGCGAACTGCTCTATACCGGCCTGACCCGCTGTCGCCGCGAAGTCACGCTCTGGGCCAACGAAGCGGCGCTGCGCCAGGCCATCGGCAAACGCGCGCAGCGCTGGAGCGGATTGGCCGAGCGTTTACGCTGAACGTCGGTTAGTTGGCTTTCGGCGTTGCCGCCGCGCGCATCGTTTCGGCGACGATGGCGGACACCTGGGCGGTCGTCAGCGCCCGGATCTGCGCGTTCGCGGCAATCACGGGCTTCCGGTTGCCATCGCCTTCGCCCTGCACCTGGTACTTGCCGTTCCAGCGGTGCAGAAAAAAATAATACGGCTCCGCCGGGCTGCCCGGCGCGGCGATGAAGACGAGCGAACTGCGATCGCGGCAACTGTAGGCCAGCCATTCCGTGTTGCCGAGCGCCTTGGTCACGGGTCCGACATCGCACTGGAGAGTCGGTTCGTCAGCCAGGCAGGGGTTGGCAAACAAGGACAGATACAGGAAGAGCGCGAGTCGTTTCATTGGCTTGCTGCCATCGGCTGGAACGGGACCACAATACGGCCGACGACGACTCGCGACAAGCAAGGTTGGCGCGGCGTTCGTCGCGGAGTAGTCTGGAACGCCCGCGCCAGGAGATGAGCCATGAACCGCCGAATCTGCGTTGCTTTCCTGGCCAGCACGCTGCTGATTGCCGCCGCCCACGCCGCGTCGGTCGCGGCGCCCGATGCGACGACGGCGCTGTTGCAGAAGGCCGTTGCCGGCGACTGGCGCTCGCCGGCGCACAAGGCCCGCGACCCGTACCGGCATCCGGTCGAGACCCTGCAATTCTTCGGCCTCAAGGCCAACATGACCGTGATCGAATTGCAGCCGGGTGGCGGCTGGTTCACCGAAATCCTCGCGCCGGTGCTGCATGACCACGGCCATCTGCTGGAAGCATCGGGGCCGAAGTTCGCGGAGAAGATCAAGGCCAATCCGGCCGTGTTCGGACGCATCGGCCCGCTCATCCCGTTCGACCCACCCAAGCAGGTTCGCCTGGGTGCCAACAATTCCGTCGACATGGTGGTGAGCTTCCGCAACGCCCACGACTGGATGATGGACAGCCCGGCCACCGCCGACGCGGTGTTCAAGGCGGTGTTCGACGTGCTCAAGCACGGCGGCGTGTTCGGCTTCGAGGAGCACCGCGCCAAGCCCTTCGCCGATGCCAATGAGAGCGCGACCGCCCTGCACCGCTTCCCCGAGGACTACATCATCGCGATGGCACTCAAGACCGGTTTCCGCATCGCCGGCGTTTCCGAGATCAACGCCAATCCCAAGGACCCGCAAGACGTCAACGTGCACCGGCTGCTGCCCGACCTGTCCGGACCCGACAGCGAGCACGAGGCCATGAAGGCCATCGGCGAATCGGATCGGATGACGATGCGGTTCGTGAAACCCTGAGTTGATGCAGTGGAACTGTTGAAGCGCGAGACGGCGGTCGCCGCGGTCGTTCTGCTCGCGTTGGCGGCGTGGCTCGGTGCAGCCCAGGCGGTAACCCTGCCGTCGAAACAGACGATCGCCATCACCGGCGTGACGATCATCGACGTCGACCGCGGGCGCTCGCTCGGACCACGCACGGTGCTGGTGGCGGACGGAAGGATCGTCGCCATCGGCGATCCGCGGCGATTGCAGATCCCCGACCACGCCCGCCGCGTCGACGGCCACGGCCGCTTCCTGATTCCGGGCCTGGTCGACATGCACGTGCACCTGTTCAACCTGTCGTCGCACCGGCCGGCGAACGACTGGACCTTCCCGCTGTTCGTTGCCAACGGGGTGACCGGCGTGCGCGAAATGCGCGCGGACGCGGAGTCCCTGGCCTTGACGCGGCAATGGCGCAAGGACGTGGAGGAAGGTCGCCTGGTCGCGCCGCGCATCCTCGCCGACGGTATCGCCGTGTACGGCCGTTCACCGGACGACGCCGCCCGCCAGGTCGATGCCGCCGCCGATGCCGGCGCCGACTTCATCAAGGTCTTCTCCGAAATCCCGGAATCGAACTGGCGCGCCGTGCTCGCCGAAGCGAAGGCGCGATCGCTGCCGGTGGCCGGGCACGTGCCGGCCGGCGCGCCGCTGCTGGTGGCGGCGGAAGCGGGCCAGCGCAGCAGCGAGCATCTGTTCCAGGCCTACGAGGCCTGCTCCACGGTGGAGAGCCAATTGCTCGTCGAACGCCGCGACCTGGCCGGCGATGCGCTGACGGAACGGCGCGACGCGCAGGAAGCGCAGGCGCTCGCGGCCTTCGATCCCGGCATCTGCCGCCGCGTCGCCAGGAAACTCGCCGCCACCGGGCAATTCCAGGATCCCACCCTGGTGCTCGCCAATGAAGACACTCTCGCCGCCAGTGGATCGCCGGAAACCGATCCGCGCTGGCGCCTGTTGCGCGCCGACGAGCATCCACGCTGGCAGGGATTTCTTTCCGGCTACACGAAGGCCGATGCGCAGCTCGCGGCGAAACGCTGGCCGGTCGCCCGCCGCATCGTCGGGATCCTGCACCACGCCGGCGTGCCGATCCTGGTCGGCACCGACACACCCATGCCCGGCGTCTATCCGGGCTGGTCCGTGCACGAGGAAATGGCGATGCTGGTCGCGTCGGGATTGTCGCCGCGTGAAGCGCTGCGCTCGGCGACGCTGCTACCAGCCCGGTTCCTCGGCATTGATGCGGACGCGGGCTCGATCGCCGTCGGAAAGCGCGCTGATCTTGTCCTGCTCGACGCCGATCCCACGCGCGACATCCGCAACAGCCAGCGCATCCGCGCGGTGGTACTCGATGGCGATCGAGCCCGCGTCCGCGTCAATGCCGAGGAACCGGGCTGGGAGCAGCGTCGCCGAACGCAAGGCTTCGCGCGGCGACAATCCCG
>JANYBA010000300.1 GCA_025360985.1 Gammaproteobacteria bacterium
CGTCGACGCCGCCGTTGACCGTCGACAGGCTTTTGACCTGGACGTTGTCCTCGGCGCTGATCGAGCCGTTGACCGTTTGCACGTCACCGGCGGTCGCGCCCTGGTCAAGGCTGATGCTGCCGTTGACGGTGTCGAGGTCGCCGTAATGATGGCCGGACTCGACGCTGATGCTGCCATTGACGTGGCTGACGTCATTGCCGTCGTCGTGGTCGGAATCCTTGTCGTGGGCCTGGGCGCTGGCGAAGGCAAGGCAGAGCGAAAGGGCGAGCAGGTGGCGGCGCATGGCGGAACTCCGTGGGGGACAGTGGTCGGATGCGGCCGGCCCCGAAAGGGTTTAGAGCCAACGTTATAGCCCCGTCCGTTACAATTTGACCGTGCTGGAAGTCAGGAGACGCCCGTGAGCCGCCCCAAGCCCTTGCTGCTGCTGATCCTGGACGGCTGGGGCCACCGCGTCGAGCGCGCCGACAACGCCATCGCCCAGGCGACCTTGCCGAACTGGCGTCGGCTGCTCGCCGAGTATCCGCACACCCTGGTGCACACCGAGGGCCGGTTTGTCGGCCTGCCGGACGGCCAGATGGGCAACTCCGAAGTCGGGCACATGAACATCGGCGCCGGCCGCATCGTCTACCAGGACCTGACCCGCATCGATGCCGCGATCGAGGACGGCAGCTTCTTCGCCAACGCCGAATTGCTCGCCGCCTGCGCGGCGGCGAAGCAGCATGCTGGCACGCTGCACCTGTTCGGGCTGGTCTCGCCCGGCGGCGTGCACAGCCACGAAGCGCACCTCCTGGCGATGATGGAACTGGCGCGGCGCGAGGCGGTGCCGCGCGTGGCCGTGCATGCCTTCCTCGACGGCCGCGATACGCCGCCGCGCTCGGCCGAGGCGTCCTTGCGCGCGCTGCAGGCGGCCTGTGCGGCCGCCGGCAATGCGCGCATCGCCACGGTGATCGGCCGCTACTACGCGATGGACCGCGACCAGCGCTGGGAGCGCGTGCAGCCGGCCTATCGCGCGATCACCGAAGCGACGGCCGAATTCCACGCCGACGACGCGCTGGCGGCGCTGGCGGCAGCGTATGCGCGCGGCGAGAACGACGAGTTCGTCAAGCCGACCGTGATCGGCGCCGGCGCGAAATTCGCCGATGGCGATGCCGTGGTGTTCATGAATTTCCGCGCCGATCGCGCCCGCCAATTGACGCGCGTTTTCGTGCAGCTGGATTTTTCCGGTTTCGAGCGCCCACGCCCGATCGTGTTGTCCCGCTTCGTTTGCCTGACCGAATACGACGCGACGATTCCGGCGCCGGTGGGCTTCCATTCCGATGATCTGCATCACACGCTGGCGCAAGTCCTGGCCGAGAACGGCCTGAGCCAGCTGCGCATCGCCGAGACCGAAAAATACGCCCACGTCACCTTCTTCTTCAGCGGCGGCCGCGAACAGGCCGAGCCGGGCGAGGATCGCGTGCTGATTCCGTCACCGAAAGTGGCGACCTACGACCTGCAGCCGGAAATGAGCTGCCCCGAGCTGACCGCGAAACTGTGCGAGGACATCCGCGCGCGCCGCCACGACGTCATCATTTGCAATATCGCCAATCCCGACATGGTCGGCCATTCCGGCATCCTCGCCGCGGCGATCCGGGCCGCCGAAGCGGTGGACACGGCACTGGGCGCGATCGCCGCCGCGCTCGCCGAGGTCGGCGGCGAGATGATCGTCACCGCCGACCACGGCAACCTCGAGATGATGCGCGACCCCGAGACCGGCGCGCCGCATACCGCGCACACGGTCGGTCCGGTACCGCTGGTGTACGTCGGCCGGCCGGCGCACTTGCACGACGGCGGTTCCTTGCGCGACATCGCACCGACCCTGCTGCGCCTGCTCGAACTCCCGGTGCCGGCCGAGATGACCGGCCGTTCCCTGATCGAGCTCGACTGAGTGCGAGCCTGGCTGGCCGTCCTGCTGTTGCTGGTCGCGACGACGACGCTGGCCGAGACCACCGCGCAGCGCAAGCAGCGCGAGGCCGCGGCGCGCCAGCAGCTCGAGCACGTGCGCCAGCAGATCCAGTCGCTCGGCGACGAGCAGAAGCAACTGGAAGGCAAGAAAAACGACGCCGCCAAGGCCTTGCGCGACGCCGATGCCGCGGTCGCGGGCGCGCAGGAACAGTTGCGCGCGACCAATTCGAAGCTCGCGGAATTGGAAGCCCAACTGAAGTTTTTGGAACTGCATGAATCGGAGCTTGAGAGCAGGTTGGCCCAGCAGCGCGGTGAACTGGCCGCCCTGGTCCGTTCCGCCTACGCGCTCGGCCAGCACGAGGAACTGAAACTGCTACTCGAGCAGGACCGGGTCGGCGACGTCTCGCGGGTGCTGGCCTATCACCGCTATTTCAGCCGCGACCGCCAGCAACGGATCACCGCCCTGACTTCCGAGCTCAATGCGCTGGCGACGGTGCGCGCCCAGATCCAGGCGCAGCAGGCGCCCCTGCAGGCGGCGCGCGAGGAACAGAAGAAAGCGCTGGCAACGCTGGCCGGACAGCGCAGCGAGCGCGGCCGGATCGTGTCGCAATTGGATGCCCGCTACCGCGACCAGCGCAGCCGCTTGTCGGCGCTGGGCCGCGACGAAAAGAACACCAGCGCCCTGCTGGAAAAATTGCGCAAGGCGATGGCGGCCTTGCCGCCGCCGAATCCGAAAGCAACGACGCCGCCGGCGCGACCGGCAACGCCGCTGGTGTCCTACAGCGGATTGACGCTGCCGGTATCCGGCGCGGTGATCGCCGGGTTCGGCGGCACCTTGCCCGATGGCCACGCCAGCCAGGGGCTGTTGATCGCAGGATCCGCCGGCGCCGATGTGCACGCCGCCGCCGCGGGGCGCGTCGCTTATGCCGATTGGCTCAAGGGTTACGGCCTGCTCGTGATCCTCGACCACGGAGATGGTTACATGACGCTGTACGCCTACAACGATGCCTTGCTCAAGCGCGCCGGCGATACCGTCGCGGCCGGCGAAGCAATTGCGTTGCTGGGAAGCTCCGGCGGCCAGGGCCGGGCCGCGCTGTATTTCGAGTTGCGCCACAACGGCCAGCCGCAGGATCCGCGCGGCTGGCTGAAGAAGTGAGCAGTTCAGCGTGAAGCAATACGCCAAACTTGGACAGCTCACTGCGCTGCGCTTCGTCGCCGCAGCGATGGTTGTCATGTGTCACATGCAGGGTGCCTTCGGCTTCACGGTCGGCCCCAGGCTCGACTGCCTCGCGGCTGGCGTCTCCTTTTTCTTCGTGCTTTCGGGATTCATCCTGGCCTACGTGTACCCGGAGCTGCGAACACGCGGCGAAATCGCCGGGTTCTTGCGGGCCCGGGTCGCCCGGGTCTGGCCCGGACACGTCGCCACGTTCCTGCTGGCGATGTGGCTGCTGGACCTGCCCTGGCACGCCACGACGGCACTGCCAAACCTCATGCTGGTCCAGGCATGGAATCCGCTGGCACCGGGGACTTTTTACTATTCCTACAACTCGCCTTCCTGGAGCCTTTCGACCGAGCTCTTCTTCTACCTGGCCTTTCCGTTCCTGATCTCGAGCTGGGATCGCAAGTGCCTGCCCCGGATCCTGTTGTCCGCCGCCGTGCTGGCAACGATCATCGTTTACGTCAATTGGAAGGACATCGCTGACGGCGGGCCCTCATTCCTGTATGTGAATCCGGCCGCACGAATATTCGAGTTCGTCTTCGGCATGCTCCTTCAACATTTCTGGAAGCGATGCCGAAGCAGGCTGGATTGGAGCGTCGGACCGGCAACCGTGTTCGAGATCGGCGCGATCGGCTGTTGCGCCCTCTCGGTCTTCCTCGCGCCCGGCGTGGCCAGGCACCTCGACTCTGCCTGGACGGGACCGGCGTTCAGCGCCTGGTTGTACAGCAGCGGCAGCATGTTCGCTTTCGGCCTGATGATTTTCGTGATGGCGGTGGGCCGCGGCGCGGTATCCAGATTTCTTGCGCGGCCGTGGTGCGTCGTACTTGGCGAGATGAGCTTTGCGGTCTATTTGCTGCACCAGATATTCCTGCGCTACCACCAAGCCAACATCGCGCGCCTTCCGCATGGCTCCGACGCGGCTGAATTCCTGTTGTTCTGGGTAATCCTGCTGGCCAGTTCCTACACCATGTGGACTTGCGTGGAGAAGCCGGCGCGGCGCGCCATCCTGCGCAGCTGGTCGAAGAAGTAACGCTGTCATCACGAGCGCAGCGAGGGAACCGCTTGGTTGTCATTCCCGCCTTCGCGGGAATGACAACAAATTAGCGCCCCGGCTTGGCCGGCATCGGGAACGGCATGATGACTTTCTCTCCGGTCGCAGCGTCGCGGATGGCGAGCTGGCCGCGGCGGTCGACTTCCTCGATGCGGACGATGCTCTGCATGGGCAGGTGCAGGGTGCGGGTGTGCGCGAACTCGTCGCGCAGGCGTTCCTCGGTCGGATCGATCACCACGCCTTCGTTGACGTCGAACACGAGGTCGCTGACTTCGGTGAAGCCCCAGAGCGCGCCCGAGGCGACGTTGCGCGCGTACAGCTCGTAGACCTTGCCGGCGTTGAAGAAGGTGACTTTGTAGAGTTTCTTGCTGGCCATGGCGGCGATTATAGGCTGCGGTTCACGTGCCGCGCGCGGCGCGGCGCAACCAGGGACGGAACAACAGGGACATGATTACGCCGACAAAGAAGCCCGTGAGGTGCGCGCTCCAGGCCATGGTGCCGAAGCTCGGGCCGGCGTAGGTGAAGGCCAGTTGCAGCAACACCCACAGGCCGATCAGCGACGCCGCCGGCAGCTTGACGAATTCCAGCCAGAGGCCAAGCGGCACCACGACGCCGAGCCTGGCGCGCGGAAACAGCACGAGGTAGGCGCCGACCAGGGCCGAGATGCCGCCGCTGGCGCCGATGATCACGCGCGCCGGTTCTCCGATCAGCATCGACGCCGCGATATTGCCGGTGGCGCCGCCGACGATGAACAGCAGCAACAGGCGCCACGGTCCGAGCACGCGTTCGCTGGGCACGCCGAAGATCGGCAGGAACAGGCCATTGCCGACCAGGTGCAGGACGCTGGCGTGGATGAACAGCGCGCTGACCAGGCGGATGGCGCGGCCGTCCAGCCAGAACGAGCGCCATTGCCCGGCGCTGGCCGAAACCGTGCCCCAGTTTTCGATGGCGGCGCGACGCGCGTCCGCGCCGAGGCCGAACTGCAACCACAGGAACACCGACAGGGCCGCGAGCGCCAGCAGCGCCGCCGCCCAGTGGTGTTGCGGGCGCTTGCGCGACGGCAGCGAGACAAAAACCATGTCAGGGCCGGGACAGCAGGAAGCGGCGGCCACGCCACTCGAGCACAACGCCGTCGCGCCGGATTTCCGTGACGACAGTTTCGCCGATCGACGAACCTTCCATGACCCGCTGGCCGTCGATGATCGCCAGGCGGGCATTCGGCGCTTCCGACCAGACGTGCATGCTCAACTTCAATGGCGGCAACGCCGCGCGTTCGGAGGGCGCGAGCACGGCCAGCGACGGCAGGGCTTCGAGCGGTGGTTCCTGTTCTTCGTCGGCCACCGGTTCGGCCGGCGCGCTGGGCGGCGCTGGCGACGGCGGCGCCGCGAGCGGCGGCACGACCACTTCGTGCGGCGCCGCGTCCCGGCTTTCGCGCACGGCTGGTGTGATCGACTCGGCGACGGGTGCCGGCGGTGGCGCGACCGCGGCCACGGCCGGCGGGGCTGCGGTCACCGCCGCGATGGGCGCGGCAGGTGGAGTCGCGGTCGCTGGCGTCGGCGTCGGCCACAACCACCAGGCCACCGCGGCCGAAGCGAGCACGGCCGCGACGACCAGCCGCGGGGCGATGGCGGGACGATCCGGGGTCGGCGCGCCCGGCGTTGGCAGGGGCGAGAACAGGCCCGGTGTTTCGCCGCGGCGGCGCTCGGCTTCGGACTTGCGCAGGGCGTCCAGGATCAGCGACATCTCAGAAGGCTCCCGTGACGCGCAACCAGCTGCCGACGGCGACCAGGGCGAGGACCGCGGCCGCACCGATGGCCCACGGCCGCCAGCGGCGCGCTCGCGCTTCCGGCGCCAGCACTTCCTTCGCCGCCTGCTCGACCAGGGCGGCGTCGATGCGCGGCCGGCCGTGCACGTAACCGGCGAGCAGGGCGCGTTCGCCGAGCACGTTGAGCAGGCGCGGCACGCCGCCGGAAAGCGAATGCAGTCGGCGCACCGCCGCCGCTTCGAACGGGAACGCCGAACCGCCGGCGATCATGAAGCGATGGCGCAAATAGGCGTCGGTATCGGGAAGGTCGAGCGGCATCAGGTGGAAGCGCGCGGTGATGCGCTGCGCCAGTTGCCGCATCGACGGGCGCGCGGTCATTTCGCGCAGTTCCGGTTGCCCGAGCAGGACGATCTGCAAGAGTTTCTGGCTGGCGGTCTCGAGGTTGGTCAGCAGGCGCACCTGTTCCAGGCATTCGCGCGAGAGCTCCTGCGCCTCGTCCAGGATCAGCACCACGCGCAGGCCTTCGCCGTAGGCCTTGAGCAGGTATTCGCTGAGCACGTCGACCTGCACCTTCATGCTGCGGCGCTTGCCCGGCAGGTCGACGTGCAGTTCCTCGCAGATCGTCTCGAGCAATTCCAGCGGCGTCTGCTTCGGGTTCAGCACCAGCGCCACGCGCACGTTGTCGGGCAATTGTTCCAGCACCAGCCGCGACAGCGTGGTCTTGCCGGTGCCGACTTCGCCGGTGAGCTGCACGAAGCCGCCGCTGCCGCCCTGGCCGATGCCGTACATCAGGTGCGCGAGCGCGTCGCGATGGCGTTCGCTCAGGAAGACGAAACGCGGATCGGGCGTGATCGCGAACGGTGCTTCGGCCAGGCCGTAGTGGGCAAGGTACATTCACCCAGAATAGTGCATCGCGGGCGGCACCCGAAATCCGCTAATGCAACTCGATCGCAATGGCGAGGTGGTCGGAGCCGGCGGCCGCGAGGGCCTGGTACTCGCCGACCTCAAAACCGGTGACCAGGATATGGTCGAGCGCGCGTTCCGGCGCCCAGCTCGGGAAGCTCGGCGGCCCGTTGACCGGCTCGGCCAGGCGCGTGCGCTGGTAGAGCACGCGCATCTCCGGGGCGTCGGCCGGGCAGTTGAAATCGCCCATCAGCACCAGCCGGCGATCGTCGGCGAACAGGTCGGCGAGGAAGCCCAGCTGCACGCGCCGCGAACGCACGCCCAGCGACAGGTGGGTGATGGCCAGGCGCCAGGCCAGGGCGTCTTCGCCGAATTGCGCGATCAGCACGCCGCGTCCGGCGACGCGACCGGGCAGCGCGTAGTCGAGCAGCTCGACCGGCTCGAGCCGGCTGAGCAGGGCATTGCCGCTGCCGGCGATCCGGCCGATCCGGCGGTTGGACTGGTGGCTGACGAAGGGAAAGCGCGCCGATTCGGCCAGGGTGTCGCTCTGCCGGTCAAAGCCCGAACGCAGGCTGCCGGGGTCGGACTCCTGCAGGCCGACGACGTCGAAGGGCGCGAACAGCGTGGCCAGGGCGTCGAGGTTGGCGCGCTTGCCGCCGCTGGGCAGGACGTGCGACCAGCTGCGGGTCAGGTAGTCGCGGTAGGCACGGGTGCTGGAGCCGGCCTGGATGTTGCAGCTCAACAGGCGTAGCGGGGCGGAGGCGCCGTTCAGTGCTTCCCCGCGGCCTTCTTCGCGGCGGCGCGTTCCAGGCCAACCAGGTAATCGGCGGTGGCGAGCATGCCGGCGAAGCCGCGGTCGGCGGTGGCGGAAATGCGGTAGTGGCCGGCGACGATCAGGGTCGGCGTGCCTTCGATGCCGGTCGCCAGCGCGAACTGGCGGGCGTGGTCCAAGCGCGCTTGCAGGGCCGGATCGTTCATCGCCGCGAGGAATGTGCCGGCGTCGACGCCGAGGTTGCCGTACATGGCGGCGATGTCCGCCGGCTCGGTGCCGGCGAGCACGTGCTGTTCGTGCACCGCGCGGAACACCGCGTCGTGGGTCTTGTCGACCACGTGCAGCTTGTCGGCGGCGAAGTAGGCCAGGGCGAAGGTATGCCAAGCGCCGCCGAAATCGGCCGGCACGTATTCGAAGCGCACGTCCTTTGCCAGCTTCTTCTTCCAGGCCGTCACCAGCGGCTGGAAATGCGCGCAGTGGATGCAGCCATAGCTGAACACTTCGGCGACTTCGATCTTGCCCTTGCCATAGGTCGGCGCCGGGATCGGCATCACTTCGTAATCGATGCCGAGGCGCGGCGCGTCCGCGCTTGCCGGCATCGGCGACGGCGCGGGCGACTGCGCGAGCGCCAGCGCCGGCGCGA
>JANYBA010000062.1 GCA_025360985.1 Gammaproteobacteria bacterium
CTCGATGCGGTTAAGGCACTGAAGAAGTAGCGCGAGAGGCGACTAGTAGCGGTCCAGATCCTTCGCCACCACCACTTCGCCATCGAAGCCGCCGGCGCGGATTCCGGTCAGGAGTTCGTCGTCGTTTTCGTCACGGCGCACGATGTGGTGCAACACCAACAGCTTCGGCTGGGCCAGGGCTGCGACCACGCCGAGCTCCCAATCGGAAGTGTGGAATTCGTGCATGTAACTCGGCCAGGTTTCGCCGCCGCTGCGCGGCTCCGGCTTCGACCCCGGGTAGACCTCGTGCACGAGCACGTCCACGCCGCGCGAGGCTTCCATGATGGCTTGCGTCGGCCGAGTATCGCCGGAAATCACGATCGAGCGATCCGGCGTGTCGATGCGGAATCCGTACGCCTGTTTCCAGCATCCATGCTCGACCGGAATGGCGGTGACGCGCACGCCGTCTTTGTTGTAAACGACGCCTGCGTCGAATTCGTGCACTGCCACCTTGTAGCCGGTCGTGGTCTGCTGTTCGAGCCCTGAGATACGCACCTGGATGTCTTCTTTCCACGCGGCAAGGATGTGCCGGGTCATCTTCTTCAACCCGACCGGCCCGTAGGCCTGCAGGCGAGTGCGACGGCCCATGACCCAGGTAGTCAGGATCAGGTCGGGATAGCCGAGGGTGTGGTCGCTGTGCAGGTGGGTGATGAACACCGCCTCCGGCCCGCGGATCGACAGGCCGGCGGCGGCCATGCGCCGCATCACGCCGGCGCCGGCGTCGAACAGGAAGACGCGGCCGTCCACCACCACCGCCGTCGCCGGGCCGAAACATTCCGGATCGGGGCGCGGCATGCCGGTGCCGAGCATCACCAGCGTGGTGCCGGCGCGATCGCGCCGGGCGGCCTTGCGGCGGGCCACAGCGCGGGATTTGGCGAGGGGTGATGGCGTTGGCATCGAACTGGCTCGCGGAGCGTGGCGACTACGCCGCGATTCGTTCCAACAGGCCGATCTTCTTGCCCAAGGCCCGATGCGCCTGCTCCAAATCGAAGTCGGCCTGCAGTCCCAACCAGAATCGCTCGCTGGTGCCGAGCGCAACGGCGAGTCGCACCGCCGTGTCGGCAGTGACGCCCCGCTTGCCGAGCACGATTTCATTGATCCGGCGCGGTGGAACAACGGCCGCCCGGGCCAGTGCATTCTGGCTTATGCCTAGCGGCGCAAGGAACTCTTCGAGCAGCACTTCGCCGGGATGGACGTTTGGAAGCTTCTTCATGTCAGTGATAATCCACGATTTCCACGTTGTGGGCATCGCCGTCGTTCCAGCTGAAACAGAGGCGCCATTGATCGTTGATCCGGATGCAGTGCTGTCCCTTGCGATCGCCCTTCAGGGCCTCCAGGCGATTGGCGGGAGGAGCCCGCAAGTCGTCAAGTACGGCCGCGTTGTTGAGCATTCTCAGCTTGCGCCGCGCCGTTGCCTGGATGTCGGCAGGCAGGCAGGCGTCGGCTGGGAATGCCCTGCCAGATCAGGCGAGTCTCCGAATCGGAGAAGCTCCGGATCACAGGATTACCATAACGCTAGTCGTTATATAACGCAAGGCGTTATACCTGGCAGGAAGGTTTCACGCGCAGTGTCGACGACCGGTCGGGTCCAGCGACGTCAGGAAATGACGACGGCGCCCGTCCGGCGACACCGCCCGCCACTCAATCGACGGTCGCTTCCTGCCGGTAGCGCACGCCGCACAGCAGGCGCGCAAATTGCTTCTTCACGACCCCGTAGCATTCGCAGACGCGCGACTCCAGCCCGGCCCGGTGGAGCACGCTGATATGGCCGCGGCGGTAGCTGATCACGCCGGCCAGCTGCAGGGAGCCGGCGGCCGCCGTGATGCCCTCGCGACGCACGCCGAGCATGCTGGCGACCAGTTCCTGGGTCATGACCAGCTCACGCTGGCCGACGCGGTCCAGCGTCAGCAGCAACCAGCGGCACAGCTGCTGCTCGATCGAATGGTGGCGATTGCAGACCGCGGTCTGGGCGGTCTGGGTCATCAGGGCCTGGGTGTAGCGCAGCAGCAGGTTCTGCAACAGCCCGCCGCGATCGAATTCGTGCTTCAGCAAGCTGCTTTCGAGCCGGTAGCCATGGCCGGAGGACTGCACCACCGCCGAACTCGGCACGGTGTCGCCACCCATGAACAGGGAAATGCCGACCATCCCTTCATTGCCCACGCCGGCGCTTTCGGCCGAGGCACCGGAGGCCAATACGTGGTGCAAGGAGACGATCGCCGTGGTCGGGAAAAACGCGTGGTGCAGCTGCTCGCCGGGGCGGTACAGGATCTGTCCAAGCGGCATCGGCACCCGCTGCAACTGTCCTTCCAGGCGCGCGAATTCCGCCGGCGGCAAGGCGGCGAGCAAATGGTTCTGGCTGGAGTTGTGCGATTCAGGCATCGGTCGTCACCCTGGCTCCGGGTCCTGGTTTCAGTGGGTGATTTCCACGCCGATCCCTCGATAACCAGTGTAACGGCAGGACTGGTTGAACATCGGTTCGCCGCTGACGCGATAGTGCCTCCGCGTTCCGTCCGGGTCGGTACGGCTGAACAGGAGGTCGATGAAAGGTTGCCGCGCGGCGATGATGTCGCGCAGGAGTTGTCGCTGCGGATCGCCGTCGTCCGCAGCCGGCATGGCGCCGCCGAGCAAGCTATCGACGCGTATGCCGAGCATTTCCAGCGCCGGACCCGACACCTTTGTGAAGCTGCCCTCCTCGTCCTGTTCCCAGTACCAGTCGGACGCCAACTCGGTCAGGCTGCGATAACGCGCTTCGCTTTCGCGCAGCTCGGCGGTCCGTTCCTGGACTTTCTGTTCCAGCGCCTGGTTGTTCTCTTCAAGTCTCTTGTACAGCAGGCGCGCTTCGAGCATGTTGCGGATGCGGGTCTTGACCTCGACCAGATCGAAGGGCTTGCTGATGAAATCGCGGGCGCCGGCTTGCAGGGCCTTGAGCTTGTGCCCGGGTTGCGCGGTCAGCACGATCACCGGCAGGTAGCCATCGGACTCGTTGGTCTTGAGCGCCTCGATCACCTGGAAGCCATCCATCACCGGCATCTGCAGGTCGAGCAGGATCAGGTCGTAGTGGCTCTTGCGGTGCAGCGCGCAAACCTCGGCCGGATTCATGGTCGAAGCCACGTCGCCGTAACCGGCCTGCGCCAGCAGTTGCTCGAGCAGCTGCACGTTGGCGTCCTGGTCATCGACGATCAGGATGCGGGCGGCGAGGATTTCAGCGCTCTTGATCATGATTTGTCCTCGTCCAGGCTACGACTCGATTTCGACTGGGCGAACTTCAGTGCCTCGTCGAGCGTGTCCATGAATTCGTCGACCTTGATCGGCTTGGTCAAATAGCGGAAGAAGCCGGCACCCAGGCCTTTCTCGATGTCGTGCGGCATGGCATTGGCGCTGAGCGCGACCACCGGGATGTGCCGGGTGGCCGGATCCTCGGCGAGGATCTTCATCGCGTTGATGCCGCTGATGCCGGGCAGATTGATGTCCATCAGGATCAGCTCGGGCAGCAACGTGCGGGCGATGTTGATGCCGCTGATGCCATCGCGGGCACTTAGCAGGCGCAGGTCCGGCCGGCGTGCAATCAGGTCCTCAACCAGCATCAGGTTGGCCGGGTTGTCCTCGACGTAGAGCAGGGTCCGCGAGTGCGGCGCGGACTGGACCTCGGCCTGGGCGATCAGGACTGGTTCGACCGTGCTCAGCACTTGCTGTCGCTCCGCGGTCAAGTCCAGTTCGATCCAGAACGTGCTGCCTTCGCCGACCACGCTTTCGACGCCGATCACGCCGCCCATCAATTCGATCAGGCGCTTGCACACCACCAGGCCGATGCCGGTGCCCTCCGCCACGCTCGATTCCTGACCAAGCCGGTTGAATGGCTGGAACAGCTGCGTGATCTGCTCCGGCGACAAGCCTGCGCCGGTATCCTCGACGCAGATGCGGATGCGGCCCGTGGCGCGGGCCAGGCAATCGACCTTGACGGTGCCGCTGATGCGGTT